>NZ_LLZH01000086.1:0-2309 GCF_001509495.1 Actinoplanes awajinensis subsp. mycoplanecinus
TCCCAGAACGCGGCGAACGCGCCTTGCAGGTGCCGCAGGCACTGTTGCAGCGGGACCGAGGAGACCTCGTTGAGGAACGCGAGGTCCTCGGACTTCTTCCAGGCGGTCAGCATGGCGCTGGTGGCGTGGTAGTTGACCCGTTCCTGACGCTGGTACCAGCCCTCGGTGCGAGCCTGCAACGCCAGGTTGTAGACCTTGCGCACACACCCGAACGTCCGGTTCAGCAGGTCGGCCTGCTCCGGGTCCGGGTAGTAAGGTCGGCCCGGGGCGCGGTGCTGGCGTTTCTGCCAGCTCGTTTCCCCGGACCGCCTTCCGAACCCGCCGTGCGCCTTTCAGCGCAACGGGCTCTCCACAAGTCCCGTAATGAGAACCGTGGATCCTTCTCACCCCACGGCGGATTCCCACGGTGTCGGGATCTTCGTCCCTCTGTATCGGTATCGGGTGGTAGCCACCCGGCCCGAGTGGAACAGTTCCCGTTCTCCCGAGGTTATCCACCACTCACCGCCGCAATATATGCGACGGAGTTGCCTCCACGTGATGTCCCGGTGTTTCCTCCGAATCCATCTGATCACCTGCCACCATGTGTAGGAGGCCAGATAGTTGAAGGTCGCGTTCGAGACGCCCGGACGGAAGTAGGCGCACCACCCTCTCAGCGTCGGATTGAGCTGACGCAGCAGAGAATCGAGCGGCTCCCCGGTGTCCATTCGTCGGCACATCGTCTTCACCTTGACCATAATCGAACGAAGCGATTTCTTGGCCGGGTACGTGTAGATGTAGTGCTGATTCGTGCCACGTTTGCGGTGGCGCTGGATGCGCCATCCCAAGAAGTCGAGGCCGTTGTCTATGTGGGTGACCAGAGTCTTCTCCTCCGACAGTCGCAGTCCCATCGGTTGCAGCACCTTTGCCACCTCATCCTTCACGCGCTCGGCGTGATGGCGGTCGCCGGATACCAGGATCAGGAAGTCGTCCGCGTACCGCACCAGGCGGTAGTTGGCCTCTCCCAGCCGTTTCCGGCGTCTCCGCCCGTGTTCGGTGGATCGGTGTCCGCCCTGGTGCTGGTCGAAGAACTCGTCCAGCACCGACAGAGCCACATTTGCCAGAAGAGGCGACAGAATGCCACCTTGCGGAGTGCCCATGACGGACTCCCGCGAGATCCCCTCTTCCGAGAGGATGCCCGCTTTGAGGAACGCTTTGACCAGGCTGATCACATGCTTGTCCCCGATTCGTTCGCGCACCCGGGCCATCAAGGCCGAATGCGAGATCTCGTCGAAACAAGCCGTGATGTCGCCTTCCACCACCCATTCGTACGTCGCTTTCGCGTAATGACGAGCTTCGGCGATGGCGTCGTGCGCTCGCCGGTTGGGGCGGAACCCGTACGAGCACGGGCTGAAATCCGCCTCAAAGGTCGGCTCCAGCACGAGTTTCAGGGACGCTTGGACCACCCGGTCCACCACGGTCGGGATGCCCAGGCGGCGGAGCTTCCCATTCGTCTTCGGGATCATCACCTCCCGCACATGTACCGGCTGGAAGGTTCGGCCTCGCAGTGCGTTCCGGACCTCCCCGAGGAAATCCTCGACCCCGATCACGGCTTCGATGTGGGCGACCTTCCAGCCGTCCACTCCCGCCGTGCGTGCTCCCTTGTTACCCCGCACCCGATTCCACGCCACCATAAGGAACGCGGGATCGGTCACCAGATTGAACAGATCATCGAATCTGCGATGAGGGTCCTCGCGGGCCCAACGGTGCAGCTTGGTCTGCATTCCCCGTACCTTGTAGTCCGCCGAGCTAACGGCGGCCTCAAGTTCGTCGGTATTCACCGGCGGACTCCGGGCATTGCAATCTCCTCACTGCCGACTTGCTGGCTCCCTTCGCCATGTACGCGGCTTTCCCGCGCTCGGACTACTACGGAGCCTCCGCCCCGCGTCCTGATCATCAGCCGGCAACGGGCCTGCCCTGGTTCCGAGCCGGTTGTCCGGACCGAGGGCGATCAGAAGCGGTTCCCACGTTCACTGTTCATCGATCAATCAGGGAGGTGTCCAGCTTTGCCCCGGCAGTCATGCCACGCCTACGCCGCAGACTTTCAGCGTGGTCCCCGTTCCGGGTTTCCGGTTCCGGGGTCGGTTCGGGCCGCTTTGTTCCCTCGCCGCCAACTACGGTCCGGCCCATATCCACCAGGTTTGAGCCGGTTCAAGTCTTACGGGACTTCGACCGCTGGTTCACTTTCGTTACACCGTCTGATCTTGCTAGCCGGACCCGCATCGTCTGGTAGTGCCGATGCGTCCCGGCATTGTCGGGGCTGCTTTCCGCCC
>NZ_LLZH01000087.1:0-2115 GCF_001509495.1 Actinoplanes awajinensis subsp. mycoplanecinus
AAGATCGGGAGATGGAGGCGGCTACGCCGCCACTGACTACACCTACCAAGATCTAAAAACCTCAAGATCAAAGCCTCTACGGTTCCAGGGGATTGACAGGCTGGCCCTCACGGCCGCTATGAGCCGCTTTAACGGCCACCACAACCAGCCAAACCAACCGGGCTGGCCCTCACGGCCGTTATGAGCCGCTTCAAGGACCACCACAACCAGCCGGGCGAGTCCCCATCCCGCTCAGCCTGTTTGATCTCGGTGTCCCCACGGCTTTGGAGTGGTGTCCGATGTATTCGGGCGCAGGTGGGCGGGGGCGTCGTTGCGGGCCGGGACGTTCGGTCGCCCGGTGTTGCTGTGACGACCTGCGTGAGTGGTCGATGCCAGCGAGGCTGCGGAGGTCCGCGTTCGGCGTTGAAGAGACGGCAGAAGTCCGCGCTCAGCAGTCGCGGGACGACAGGAGTCCGCGCTCAGCGCTCGCGGGACGGCAGGAGTCCGCGCTCGGCGCCGGTGGGACGGTAGAGGTCCGCGGTGGGCCGGGTTCGGGGGCGGTGGCGGTCCGCGGTCGGGTTGTGCGTGCGTTCACCGCCCCCGGGTGGGCGGCAGACGCACGCGATCTGGCAGTGCGGACTCTCACCGCCCTACCCCGGAGCGGCCGGCGCCTCAACGCAAGCTGAGTGACATTGGTGCGAGTCCAGCTGGCCCTGACGGCCCTGACCCCGGCCGTCAGCGAACAGAAACCCCCGCCGCCGCTGGGCTCGCGGGCTGGCTTTCAGCGGTGCCTTCTGCCCTCGGAGACACCCCCGAGAGCCAGCCGCGGCCGTGAACTGGAGGTGGCCCGGGGCCGCGCTTGGGGGGTGGGATCGTCAGGCGAGCCAGCCGGGGCGGATCAGGCCGGCCTCGTAGGCGTAGACCACCAGCTGAGCACGGTCGCGTGCGCCTAGCTTGATCATCGTGCGGCTGACGTGGGTTTTTGCGGTGGCTGGGCTGATCACCAGGCGGGTGGCGATCTCGTCGTTGGAGAGGCCCTCGGCGACCAGTGCCATCACTTCGCGTTCGCGGTCGGTGAGCTGGTCCAGCTCGCGGGGTGGTTCCGGACGGCGGCCGGCGCTCGCCCCGGCGAACTCGCCGATCACCCGGCGGGTCACGCTCGGTGACAGCAATGCGTCGCCGGCCGCGACCGCGCGCACCGCCCGCAGCAGCTCCACCGGTTCGGTGTCCTTGACCAGGAACCCGGAGGCGCCGGTCCGCAGCGCCTCGAACACATACTCGTCGAGTTCGAACGTGGTCAGGATGACCACCCGGGTCTCCGCACAGGCCGGATCGGCGGCGATCCGCTTGGTCGCCTCCAGCCCGTCCACCCCGGGCATCCGGATGTCCATCAGCACCACCTCCGGCCGGGTCGCGCGGACCAGACTGATCGCTTGCAGCCCGTCCGACGCCTCACCGACCACCCGGATGTCCGCTTCCGCGTCGAGCAGCGCCCGGAACCCGGCCCGCACCAACGCCTGGTCATCGGCCAGCACCACCGAGATCATCGTTCCCCCTCAGAAGCCACGCGATCAGTACCCGCCACCACCACACCGTTCCCATCACGGCCGCGCCCCACCACACCGTCCTCACCCGACACCCGCCCCACCACGGCGTCCCCTGCCAGACCGCGCGCCGCCCCGCTGTCCCCTGCCAGATCGCACGCCCCGTCGGCGACAACCGGCGCATCATCAGCCACGCCGGGCCGCCCCGAGTCGCCCTGCACGTCGGCGCTAGCCGGCGCGAAGGAAACGCCCTGGCCCGCCGGCACAGGCGCGCCGAACAAGTCCGCCGGATCATCCATGGGCCCACGACCCGGTGGACCGGAAACGACCGTGGGCGAAGCCATCGGCTCCGCGAACGACGAAACGGACGAAGCCGGGTCTGACGGCGGGCCTTGCTGGTCGGGCGCGGACGGGAAGAACGCCGGACCATCGGCGGGGTCATGAGCCGGCGGGCCGGGGCCGGCCGGGACCGGCGCGGCAGGCTCAGCGGGCGGTGGACCCGAGGCTGGGCTCGGCGGCGCGGGTGGGGCTGCGGAAGAAGCGGGTGGGGCTGCGGGGGAAGCGGGTGCGGCTGCGGGGGAAGCGGGTGGGG
>NZ_LLZH01000088.1:0-2002 GCF_001509495.1 Actinoplanes awajinensis subsp. mycoplanecinus
GTTGCAGCTTCCGCTGATGTTGTGGGCGCGTCCGACTCCTGCTGGTGAGCGGGTGTGGATGTGGCTGCGTCCGGGTCTGTCGTTGGAGCAGCTTGACGGCAAGACCGGTGTGATCGCGGTGACCTGTGGAGCCTCGGAGGTTCGGGTGGCTCGTGCCCGGCAGAACCTGTCGACGCTGATCCGGGTGGATGTGACCCGTCGTGATCCGTTCACCGGTCTGGTGCCGTCGCCGCTGGCGTTCCTGCTGTCGAAGTCGCCGGACGTGGACGAGGTCGTGCCTGTCTCCCCGGCGGTGCCACTGGTCGGCCTGGACCTGGCCGATGTTCCCGAGCCTGTGGTTCCGGAGCAGCGGACGGGTGGTCGGCGATGACGGTCAGCGCTGTGGTGATCGGCATCAACGACGGCCCAGTGACTGTCAAGTCGTTGGAGTTCGACCCCGATGAGGTCTACCTCGGCTTCGCCGGTGGCTTGTGCTTCTACGTTCGCGAGGCGGACATCGACCGGCTGTCGGCCGCGCTGGAGCAAGCCCGTGAGGTGTTGAGGCGCAACGCCTCGAATCAGATTGATCAAGGAGTGAAGTGATGGCAGGAGAAACCTCGATCACGGTGGTCGGGAACCTGACCGGTGACCCGGAGCTGCGGTTCCTGACCAACGGCACAGCGATGGCGAAGTTCACCGTCGCGTCGACTCCGCGCACGCTGGACCGCGAGTCTGGGCAGTGGAAGGACGGCGAGCCGCTGTTCTTGAACTGCACGGCGTGGCGGGACCTGGCCGAGAACGTGGCTGGTTCGCTGACCCGGGGCACCCGCGTGGTGGTCCATGGTCGGCTGCGGCTGTCGCGGTGGGAGACGGCGGAGGGTGAGAAGCGTCAGCAGCACGCCCTGGACGTCGACGAGGTCGGTCCGTCGCTGCGGTTCGCGCAGGCGAAGGTGTCCCGCACGACGCGTGCCAAGGGCGGCGACGGGTTCACCCCGAACGACGCCCCGGACGACGTGTGGAACACCGCGGTCCCGGCGGACGCGGCCACGGCCTCGGCGGGGTTCTGAGATGGACGCCAACAGCTACCCGATCGGTGTCGACGTGAACGGTGGCCTCATCGAGGGCAACGTGCTGTTCGGTGGTGAGCCGGGTGCGGGCAAGTTGGTCCTATTGAAGGTGGCGACCGCAAGTGCGGCGCTGTTGGCCTCGGGTGTCTGTGACTGCGAGTCGTACGACTGCCGGGGCGAATGCTGCGGGCTGGGCAACTGCTCCTGCACTGCGGCGGAGGACTGACGTGTCCCCGATCCTGGTCGCCGAAACCGACAACGGCGTAGCGGAGCTCGGCCCGGTGCTGTCCATCTTCGACCCGATGTTCATCGGGATCGACGAGTTCGGCCAGCCCGTCAAGCTACCGATGATCTACAAGAATCTGTTGATCGGTGGCGAGCCGGGCGCGGGTAAGTCGGGTTTGCTCAACGGTGCGATGGCGCACGCCGCGTTGTCGCTGGACTGCAAGCTGTGCCTGTTCGACGGTAAACAGGTCGAGCTGGGGCAGTGGCGCGACTGTGCGGACGTGTTCGTCGGCCCGAACCTGGGCGAAGCGCTGAGCGTGCTCAAGCGCCTGCAGATCATGATGGACAAGCGGTACGCGTACCTACTGGCCTGCAAGCGCCGCAAGATCGTGCCGCATGACGCGTTCCTGCCGTACGTGGTCGGGATCGACGAGATCGCGTACTTCTCCGCGACGGTCGGCCGCAAGCAGGACCGCGACGAGTTCGCGTCGCTGCTGCGAGACCTGGTCGCGCGGGGACGGGCGGTCGGCATCATCGTCATCGCCGCCACCCAGCGTCCCAGCTCGGACATCATCCCGACGTCACTGCGAGACCTGTTCGCGTGGCGGTTCGCCGGCCGATGCACCACCAATTCGTCCTCGGACATCGTGCTCGGGCAGGGCTGGGCGCAGCTCGGCTGGTCCGCGAACACGATCAGCCCCACCAATCCCGGTGTCGGGCTGCTGATCTCC
>NZ_LLZH01000089.1:0-1881 GCF_001509495.1 Actinoplanes awajinensis subsp. mycoplanecinus
GGGTGGTTGTTCGTTTGCTGTGAATCACACAGTGGACGCGTAGCACAAAGTTTGAGGTGGTTAAGCCCTCGGCCTATTAGTACCGGTCAACTCAACACGTTACCGTGCTTACATCTCCGGCCTATCAACCCAGTAATCTAGCTGGGGGCCTTACCCACTCAAAGGTGGTGGGATACCTCATCTCGAAGCAGGCTTCCCGCTTAGATGCTTTCAGCGGTTATCCCTTCCGAACGTAGCCAACCAGCCATGCTCCTGGCGGAACAACTGGCACACCAGAGGTTCGTCCGTCCCGGTCCTCTCGTACTAGGGACAGCCCTTCTCAAGTATCCAACGCGCACGGCGGATAGGGACCGAACTGTCTCACGACGTTCTAAACCCAGCTCGCGTACCGCTTTAATGGGCGAACAGCCCAACCCTTGGGACCTGCTACAGCCCCAGGATGCGACGAGCCGACATCGAGGTGCCAAACCATCCCGTCGATATGGACTCTTGGGGAAGATCAGCCTGTTATCCCCGGGGTACCTTTTATCCGTTGAGCGACACCGCTTCCACACGCAAGTGCCGGATCACTAGTCCCGACTTTCGTCCCTGCTCGACCCGTCAGTCTCACAGTCAAGCTCCCTTGTGCACTTACACTCAACACCTGATTGCCAACCAGGCTGAGGGAACCTTTGGGCGCCTCCGTTACCCTTTAGGAGGCAACCGCCCCAGTTAAACTACCCACCAGACACTGTCCCTCGACCCGATCAGGGCCGCAAGTTAGATACCCAAACCCAACAGAGTGGTATTTCAACAACGACTCCACCCGAACTGGCGTCCGAGCTTCACAGTCTCCCACCTATCCTACACAATCGAATTCAGATACCAATGTCAAGCTATAGTAAAGGTCCCGGGGTCTTTCCGTCCTGCCGCGCGTAACGAGCATCTTTACTCGTACTGCAATTTCGCCGGGCCTGTGGTTGAGACAGTGGGGAAGTCGTTACGCCATTCGTGCAGGTCGGAACTTACCCGACAAGGAATTTCGCTACCTTAGGATGGTTATAGTTACCACCGCCGTTTACTGGCGCTTAAGTTCTCCGCCTCGCCCCGAAGAGCTAACAGGTCCCCTTAACGTTCCAGCACCGGGCAGGCGTCAGTCCATATACATCGTCTTACGACTTGGCATGGACCTGTGTTTTTAGTAAACAGTCGCTTCCCCCTGCTCTCTGCGGCCATACCACGCTCCACCAGCAAGTGGCTTCACGCGTCCGGCCCCCCTTCTCCCTAAGTTACGGGGGCAATTTGCCGAGTTCCTTAACCACAGTTCACCCGTCGCCTTGGTATTCTCTACCTGACCACCTGTGTCGGTTTAGGGTACGGGCCGCTCAAAGCTCGCTAGAGGCTTTTCTCGGCAGCATAGGATCAATGACTTCACCAGAACGGCTCGGCATCACGTCTCAACCTTAATGCACCGCGGATTTGCCTACGGTACGGCCTACACGCTTACCCCGGCACAACCACCGGCCGGGATCATCTACCTTCCTGCGTCACCCCATCGCTAAACTACTACCCCAATAGGTCCTAGTCTCCCGCATCGCCGGCCGAAACCATTGAATTGATCGAAAAGTTAGTAACTGAAGGTTCGTCTTGGGCGCTCTTTTGCGGGTACGGGAATATCAACCCGTTATCCATCGACTACGCCTCTCGGCCTCGCCTTAGGCCCCGACTCACCCAGGGCGGATTAGCCTGGCCCTGGAACCCTTGGTCATCCGGCGGAAGGGGTTCTCACCCTTCATTCGCTACTCATGCCTGCATTCTCACTCGTGTAGCGTCCACGGCTGGATCACTCCGCCGCTTCACCCGCTACACGACGCTCCCCTACCCATCCACACACCTGGACCA
>NZ_LLZH01000090.1:0-823 GCF_001509495.1 Actinoplanes awajinensis subsp. mycoplanecinus
CAGCCGGGTAAAGTATGAATGCCACAGCTTCGGCGGTGTGCTTGAGCCCCGCTACATTGTCGGCGCGGAACCACTTGACCAGTGAGCTATTACGCACTCTTTAAAGGATGGCTGCTTCTAAGCCAACCTCCTGGTTGTCAATGCGATCCCACATCCTTTTCCACTTAGCACACGCTTAGGGGCCTTAGCTGGCGATCTGGGCTGTTTCCCTCTCGACTACGAAGCTTATCCCCCGCAGTCTCACTGCCGCGCTCTCACTTACCGGCATTCGGAGTTTGGCTGATTTCAGTAAGCTTGTGGGCCCCCTAGACCATCCAGTGCTCTACCTCCGGCAAGAAACACGCGACGCTGCACCTAAATGCATTTCGGGGAGAACCAGCTATCACGGAGTTTGATTGGCCTTTCACCCCTAACCACAGGTCATCCCCCAACTTTTCAACGTTGGTGGGTTCGGTCCTCCACGCAGTCTTACCCACGCTTCAACCTGCCCATGGCTAGATCACTCCGCTTCGGGTCTAGAACATGCGACTAAAAGCGCCCTATTCAGACTCGCTTTCGCTACGGCTTCCCCACACGGGTTAACCTCGCCACATGCCACTAACTCGCAGGCTCATTCTTCAAAAGGCACGCCATCACCACTGCTAGGGTGGCTCTGACGGATTGTAGGCGAACGGTTTCAGGTACTATTTCACTCCCCTCCCGGGGTACTTTTCACCATTCCCTCACGGTACTTGTCCGCTATCGGTCACCAGGAAGTATTCAGCCTTACCAGGTGGTCCTGGCAGATTCACAGCAGATTCTAGGAGTCCGCTGCTACTCGGGA
>NZ_LLZH01000091.1:0-1793 GCF_001509495.1 Actinoplanes awajinensis subsp. mycoplanecinus
CGTGTCACCGCAACTGCTCACGCGCGCCCAGCAAGTGGCCACGCAGCACCGCACCGAGCACGGCACACCGATCACGGCCGGGCAACTCGCCGTCCGACTCAGGGTTCCTTCCGACCGTGCGGCCGAAGCACTACGGGTGCTGGCGCTCCGCCAGGACAACCCCACCGAACAGATTCCGACAGTCAACGGCAACCGCCCCAGTGCGACCCGCTGACCGATTCGACCTTCAGCGTCGCACCCGAAGCCTCCCAGCTTCGGGTGCGGCCCCGGGAGTCGAAACAAACCCCTCGATCACCCCCCTAGGAGCTGACGAACCCGTGACCCTGGCGACGCTTCCCGTGACACCCGAGCCCACCGGCTCGGGCGCTGCGGCCTGCGCCGACCAGGCAACGCTCGCCCTGTACCGCCACTCACCCGACCTGCTACTGCAAGCGGTCGCCCGCGCCGCCCGCGACGACTTCCCCGCCTGGCTCACACACGTCCAACCCGCCGCCGCGTGCACGCGGCCGGTCCGGCTGGCCGGAACCCTCACCACCATCGAAGCCGCGACCGGCCGGATCCTCGACCTGCGCCACACCGCGGACATGCCGGACGGGACAATCTACAAGCCCTGCGGCAACCGCCGCGCCAGCGTCTGCCCCGCCTGCTCCAAGCGCTACCAGAACGACGCCTACCAGCTGGTCCGCGCCGGACTCGTCGGCGGCAAAGGCGTGCCGGCCGAAGTGGCGCGCCACCCGGCGGTGTTCCCGACCTTCACCGCACCATCGTTCGGTGAGGTCCACACCCGGCGGGTGAAGAAGCACACCTGCGCCCGGCGCACCGAGTGCGACTGCCGGGCCGAGCCGTGCCACGCCCGCCGCGACCTGACCGTCTGCCCCCACGGGGCACGGCTGGCCTGCTTCGCCCGGCACGACCTCGCCGACCCCCGGCTCGGCACGCCGCTGTGCCTGGACTGCTATGACCATGCCGGGCAGGTCGTCTGGAACCTGTACGCCGGTGAACTGTGGCGGCGCACGACCATCACGATCCGGCGCTACATCGAGCAGCTGTGCCGGGAACGCGGTGTGCCGAAAGTCCCGATGACCTACGAGCGCAACGGCACGATCCGCACCCGCTGGGTGCTGCCGGTGCGGCTGTCGTTCGGCAAAGCCGCCGAGATGCAGCGGCGCGGCGTCGCGCACTTCCACGCCATCATCCGCCTCGACGGCTTCGACCCCGACCAGCCCGACGCCACCGTCGCGCCACCGTCCGCCCTCGACGCCGACGACCTCGTCGCGGCCGTCGACCATGCCGCCACCACGGTCGTCTTCGCCACCGTCCCGCACCCGCACGAGCCGGGCGGCTGGCGCATCGGCTGGGGCGACCAGGTCCTGACGAAGGTCATCACGGTCGCCGCGCTGGGAGAGGTCACCGATGCTCAGGTCGCCGCGTACCTCGCCAAGTACGCCACCAAGTCGACCGAGGTCACCGGACACACCTCCGGCCGGATTACCACCGACACCATCGACCTGTACGCCGACCGGCGCGGCACCCACGTCGAACGCCTCGTCGACGCCTGCTGGCGACTCGCTCACGCCCGCTGGACTTGCAAAGGCTGCGGCCAGCACAGCGACCGCTGGGTCTGCCCGGTCTGCGCGGCGCGCGGCCGGGAGGCACTGTGGCCGGTGCCGGAGAGCAGCCCGTTCCGGCGGCTCGGACGGTGGGCGCACATGCTCGGCTTCGGCGGCCACTTCCTCACCAAGTCGCGCCGCTACTCGGTCACCTTTGCGGTCTTGCGCGGACAGCGCATCGTG
>NZ_LLZH01000092.1:0-1719 GCF_001509495.1 Actinoplanes awajinensis subsp. mycoplanecinus
CCCAGGAACCCACCCGGACCGGGGAGCCGACCCGGACCCAGGAACCCTCCCGGACCGAGGAGCCCACCCGGACCCAGGAACCCACCCCGACCGAGGAGCCCACCCGGACCCAGGAGCCGACGCCGACCGACGAACCGACCCGGACCGACGAGCCCACCAGCGCGGTGGCGGCCGTCCCGGTCGCCGACGACGACACCGGCATCGGGGCCTGGGGCTGGCTGCTCCTGCTCGGGCTGCTCACCGCGCTGCTGGCGTTGCTGCTGAACGCGCGCTCCCGCCGGTTCGCCGGCTGGGACGCCGAGGCCCGGGGGCTGTCCGGGGAGACCCGCGCCGGGATCGGGATCCGCCTGCCCCGGGTGCTGACCGCGCCGGACGCCGGGCAGCGCGGCCTGGCCTGGCCGCCGGCCCGCGACGACCTCGCCGCGGTCGAGGTCCGCTGGGCCGCGCTCGCCGAGCGCGCGCCGGACGCCGAACGCCAGGCGTATGCGAGCCAGCTCGCGACCATGGTGGAGGACCTGGTCATCGCGGTCGACGCGGAGAACGAGGCGGTCGCCGCCGGCCGTGACTGGCGCCTGCTGCGCCCCCGGGTCGACGCGATCCTGGCCGCCCTGAACGCCGCCCTGGAGCCGGGCCCCGCGCCGGTCCCCGCCGCAGCCACCGCCTCGGTCCCGGCCGACACCACCGCAGCCGACACCACATCGGCGCCGCCCGGCACACCGCCGCCCGCCACGTCAGTGCCGCCCGGAACGCCGCCGCCCGCCACGCCGGGCCCGCCGCCGCGGCTGAACGAATACGGCGAGCCCCTCGACGACGACTGATGGACGTCAATCCCCCGAGCGGCCCCAGAAGTAGATCTCGGCCAGCACCCGGTCCATGTCCAGGATCGACGGGCCGGTCAGCCCCGGCGCCGCAGCACCCGCACGCTGTGCGCGATCGTGGGCACGCTCTCCTTGGCCTCGACAGTGGAGCCGGAGCCGACAGCGGAGCCGGAGCCGCTCGGCGCGGAGGCCAGCAGCGGATCGGCGGTGTCCACCACGGTCTGCCAGCGCTCGCCGTATCCGGCGTGCGGCAGGGTGAACACCACGTCCTGCGCCGACGCGTTGAACAGCATCAGGAACGAGTCGTCCGCGATCCGCTCACCGAGCGCGTCCACCTCCCGGATGCCCTCCCCGTTGAGGAACACCGCGAGGGTACGAACGTCCACCGCGTCCCAGTCACTTTCGGACATCGGCTCCCCGTCCACGCGCAGCCAGGCGATCCCGGGCAGGTGTGCGTCCCCGGCCGGCGCGTCGGTGAAGAACCGCCGGCGCCGGAAGATCGGGTGCTCGGCCCGCAGCCGGGTCAGGCCCCGGGTGAACGCGGTCAGCACGTCGTGCTGCTCGCCGGCCGTCCAGTCCACCCAGCTGAGCTCGTTGTCCTGGGCGTACACGTTGTTGTTGCCCTGCTGGGTACGGTCGCGCTCGTCGCCGTGTGCCAGCATCGGCACGCCCTGGCTGAGCAGCAGCGTGGCGAGGAAGTTCCGCTTCTGCCGGTCGCGCAGCGCGGTGATCGCCGGGTCGTCGCTCGGCCCCTCGGCGCCGCAGTTCCAGGACCGGTTGTGGCTCTCGCCGTCCCGGTTCTCCTCGCCGTTGGCGTCGTTGCGCTTCTCGTTGTAGGACACCAGGTCGTGCAGGGTGAACCCGTCGTGCGCGGTGACGAAGTTGATCGACGCGATCGGCC
>NZ_LLZH01000093.1:0-1715 GCF_001509495.1 Actinoplanes awajinensis subsp. mycoplanecinus
CACCCCTGAGTCATCTTGTCTCCTTCGGGTGACGTCTCGCGGACGTGAAAATAGGGCGGGTTGCGGGTTGGTTGGGGTTGAGGGGTTGCCTGTTAACGCCGGTCACTGGCCTTGAGACGTGGAGCTCGTCCCTGAGTCTGGCGGTGGGGTCCGGCCTGGAAGGGCCACGCACTGTTGCTTCGAGCACGCCGGTCAGACTTTTGAATCGCTTGACTGAGATCCCCGGGCAACCCGCCGCATCGTCGTCTGATGAGGGAGGGACCGATGAACAGGCAACGGCCGGGATGGATCCAGCAGCCGCAGGAGATCCCGGACGAGGACCACGAACAACTCCTCACCCGGGTCTGCGCCATCGACGTGGGCAAACAATCGGGCAAGGTCTGCACCCGGATACCGCATCCGCAGCGGCCGCACCGCAGGTTGTGCCAGGTCTGGGATGTGGCGGCCACGACCGGCGAGGTCAGCGAACTCGCCGAACACCTGGTGCGGCTGCAGGTCGAGAAAGTCACCCTGGAGAGCACCTCGGACTACTGGCGGATCTGGTTCTACCTGCTTGAAGCCCGCGGTCTGGACGTGCAACTGGTCAACGCCCGTGATGTCAAGAACTCCCCGGGCCGGCCCAAGACCGACAAACTCGATGCGATCTGGCTGGCGAAACTCACCGAGAAAGGCCTGATGAGGCCCTCGTTCGTGCCACCGCAACCGATCCGGGAACTGCGCGATTACACCCGCACCCGCGCTGACCTGACCCGCGACCGCGGCCGGTACTGGCAACGTCTGGAGAAACTCCTCGAAGACGCACTGATCAAGGTATCCGCGGTGGTTTCCTCATTGGACACCCTGTCGGCTCGCGCCATGATCGAGGCACTCATCGCCGGTGAACGCGATCCCCGAGTACTGGCTGGCCTGGCCCGTGGCCGGATGAGGTCCAAGAACGCTGCCCTGGTCGAGGCCCTGACCGGACAATTCGACACCCACCACGGCGAACTCGCGAGAATGCTGCTCGACCAGATCGATGCTTTCACCCGGCAGATCGATCAACTCACCACCCGGATCGACGGCTTGATCCCCGCCCACACCATCGTCGGATCCGACGAACCGGACCCCGGCAACAACACCGGCAGCGACGCCCCTGGGCCGCTGTCACCCGTGCAGCGACTGATCGAGATCCCCGGTATCGGCCTGACCGGCGCGCAAACCATCCTCGCCGAGATCGGCCTGGACATGACACGGTTCCCGACCGCCGCGCACCTGGTCTCCTGGGCCAAACTCGCGCCACGCACCATCCAATCCGGCACCAGACAGGCCGCCGGCAGAACCGGTAAAGGCAACCCCTACCTCAAAGCCGTCCTCGGCACCGCCGCCGCGGCCGCCGCCCGCACCGACACGTTCCTCGGCGCCCGCTACCGCCGCCTGGTCACCCGCCGCGGCAAACTCAAAGCCCTCGTCGCCGTCGCCAGATCCACCCTCGTCGCCATCTGGCACCTACTCACCAACCCCGACAGCCGCTTCCACGACCTCGGCGCCGACCACCACACCCACCACATCAACACCGAACGACAAACCCGCAACCACGTCCAACACCTACAAGCCCTCGGCTACACCGTCACCCTCACCACAGCCTGACAACCCACCAAACACCGACCGGGGCCCCGCCCCGGCCAGCGATACCACCTGCACACAAACCCGCACACCAGGTCGTATTTTCCGGTCAG
>NZ_LLZH01000094.1:0-1672 GCF_001509495.1 Actinoplanes awajinensis subsp. mycoplanecinus
CTAACCTCGGTCTTTCACTTGGACGCTCGCCCATAGTCAGCATTCGATGAATACGGTTCGCGTGCTTGATGGCGTTTTCCTGGCATGCCAAGGGCCCGGCGCGGGGCCGGGTTCCTCCGTGCTGCTGGTTGAGGCGGGATCTGTGAGGGTCAGCTGGTGGGTCGGGGTAACGCCGTGAGCTTGCTGAACGCGCTGGTCAGGGCGTCGGTCCAGGGCCAGTTCGCGGCGATGGCGAGGCGGGTCCGCCGGGCGGTGCGGGTGATCCGGGCAGCGACGTGCAGCAGCCGGTAACGCAGCTTCTTCGGTTCCGCGGTGGCCAGATCGCCGTCCAGCAGCAGGGTCCGGGTCCAGGCGAGCAGGTCGATGCCGGTCAACGCGAGTTGCAGCCAGGCCTGGTTGATCGCGAACACCCGGGACGGGAACCGGCCGAAGCCGGTGTTCTTGCCGGTGCGGATGCGGTCCTCGACCCGGGCGTGGGCCCGGTGCCGGGCCTCCAGGTGCTGGATGCTCCCGTTGCCGGGCGGGGTGTCGGTGGCGACGATCTGGTGCCGCCAGCCTTCGATGGTGTCGAACAAGCTCAGCTGGGCGCCGGGGTGCGGGCGTTCGCGGCGGACCAGGAATCGGGTGCCTTCCGGCCAGCCGGCCGGGTCGAACAGGCTGGTGATCTCGCAGACCTCGGCATGTTCACGCAGGTCACCGCCGGTATCGACGGCGGGGACCCAGCCGGTCGCGGCTCGGATCGCAGCCCGGACTGATTCAGTGATCGCGGCGCCGACACTGAATCGGATGTCGAGGTGGTGTTCGCGGAGGGACCGGATGTGGGCGAGGAAACCGTGACTGGATCCGGCCGAGTCGGCGCGCAGCAGGATCGGGGTGCCGTGCCGGACAGTGTCGGGGATCTGAGCGAGGGCTTGGTCGAGGACGGTGATGTGGTCGGTGGTGGTGTTGGAGCCGGCCCGGCCTTCGCGCAGCAGGCCGGCGAGGGCTTCGCCGGTGTTGTCTAGGAAGCACAGCAGCGGGTGGAAGCCGAACGTCTTTTTCCAGGTGCGGGTGGCCGATTCCTTGCCGGAGTGGCAGATCACGATGGTCGCGTCGATGTCGAGGACCAGGCCGTCGACCTGTTGGCCGGCGACTGTCGGCTGTGGCAGATCGCCGCAGACCTCGGCGTGCTGGGCCCAGGCGATCTCGCGGGCATCGGCTCTGGCGGCCCGCAGCTCGGCCAGCATCGTGGCGTCGAGCTGCGATAACAGTCGCCACGCGGTCGGGTCGGACGCGACCGGCCCGAACAGGGCCGCCTGGTCACGCAGCACCGCCAGATCGGCGATGGCCTCGCCCCCGTCAGCGAGCATCACGGCGAGATCGACCGCGATCCGGCCCGGATCGTGCCCGCGCTGCCGCTGACGCAGCCCCGCCAATGCTTGGCTGAACGCGCTGGTCAGACCGGTCGCGTCAGCGAGATCGGCGAGCAGCCGGGCACCGGCGTGACCGACCACGCCCCGCCCGTCCCCGGTCACCATGATCTTCGGACGTGTTGCGGTAGTCTTCACCCAGCAAGTGCCTTCCGTGACGGGTTAACAGGACTCTTCGACAAGCCCTATTTTCCCTGATCAGAAGGCACTTCTGCGTTTCCGGCCCACTCCTTGGACAACCCTTAACGAAGGGCCGAGGCTAA
>NZ_LLZH01000095.1:0-1605 GCF_001509495.1 Actinoplanes awajinensis subsp. mycoplanecinus
TGAGGCGGATATCGGCGGGTGTGATGGTTTGCCGGGTTTTTGTGAGGATGTTGCGGGTGTGCCGGACGGCGATGTTGATGGTGGTCAGTGAGACGCCGAACAGATCGGCGATGACCTGGCGTGGTGTCTGGTAGCGGTGGTGTAGCAGGGTGGCCAGGACTTGGTGGGTGAGGGTGACCCGCAGGGGGCGGCCGCCGCCGCGGGTCCGGTGGTGGCCGCGGTAGTTGTGCAGGAATTGTTCGTGGTGGGCCTGGTAGGGAATGGTCAGCCGGGTGATCAGGTCATGCCATGCGGGGTCGGGCATGCCGGTGATCGCTGGGTGGATCAACGGGGTCAGGTGTGCCAGCGGCGGGGCTGGTGGGCTGGTGGGTGGGGGTGTGGCTGGTTCCGGGCGCAGGGTGTAGTTCCAGTCGCCGTTCCAGTCGTGGCGGTCCAGGGGCAGAGCGGCCATGGTGGCGTCGGTGATGGTTTTCCCGACGGGGTAGAGGCCGGGGTCGAGTTCGGCGTGCACGCTCAAGCCGGTTGTTGTGGTCGTCGCTGCGATCGTGTTGATGATGACGTCGTGGCTGGTCAGGGGCCGTCCGCGCCAGTTCATGGAGATGTGGGAGAACAGGCGGTGCTCGATCTTGTTCCATTTGCTGGTGCCGGGTGGGAAGTGGCAGACGGTCACGGCCAGTCCGGTGTCGGCGGCGAACGCGGCGAGTTCGGCTTTCCAGGCGCGGGCGCGGGTGCTGTTGGAGCCGCCGGCGTCGGCGGTGATCAGCAGCCGGCTGGTGTCCGGGTAGCGTTGCCGGCCGTAGCTGTCCCACCAGCGCCGTAGCGTGGCGACGGCGAACGCGGCGGTGTCATGGTCGGTGCCGATACTGACCCAGCCGGTGTTCGCGGCCAGGTCGTAGACGCCGTAAGGGATGGCCTTGTTCGACCCCGGGTGCGGGAAGTCGTGGCTGAGCACGTGGACCGGCTCACCCGCCGGTGACCACTCGTGGCCTTTGTTGCCGTAATCACCGACCAGTTCTTTCTTCTTCGTGTCCACGCTGACCACCGGGTCACCCGCGCTCAGGTGCTCGAGGGCCTGCTCGTTGATGTAACGGAACTGCGCGTCACGGTCGGGATGTCGTTTGCCTTCCAGGGTTTTGGCGTTGGCCTGCAGACTAAATCCCAGCCGACGCAGGAGATCACCGACAGTGTCGTGACTGACCCGGTGACCTTGCCGAGTCAGTTCACCGGCAAGATGCCGCAGCGACCTGGTCGTCCACCGTAACGCTGACATCGGATCGCCGCGCTGGTCCGGCTCGACCAGGGCAAGCAGTGCCGGCAGCAACGTCGGGTCCTGCTCGATGACCCGTTTACGGCCTCCACCAGCCTGCCGGACCCGATCGAGCACCGGCGCTCCCGCCTCAATCTCGTCGGCGCCCAGCGCCACGGTCGCTTCACGAGCACCGGCTGCCTGCGCCACCGCCCGGATCCCGCCATGACCCAGCACCCGAGCCTCAGCACCCAGTAACAACCGCTGCTGCCGCTCATTCAGATGCGGCAAGATCACCTCGAACTTCGCCGCCAACATCGACCGCACCTCATCCGTGACCGCCATAACAGATCAACGAA
>NZ_LLZH01000097.1:0-150288 GCF_001509495.1 Actinoplanes awajinensis subsp. mycoplanecinus
CACTGGCGGGGAGGGACCCCTGAGTGCCAGCCCGCCACTCGCGGCTGGTGCTCAGGGTTGCCTCAAGGGTTCGGAGGCGACCGCCAGCACCAGCTGTCGACCGCCGGCTGGTGCTGAGGGTTGTTTCACGCGCCTGGAGGCAGCCCTCAGCGCCAGCCGGGAACCGGAAGCGCGGTTGGGCCCCGCCCGGGCGCGGATTTCGCGGCGGTGCACGCGGGCCAGGGGTCGCCGCGCGAGCATGCCTGGCCGATCGATGTGCCGTGGCTACCCCTTTGCATCGCACCACGACCCGACGTTTCTTGCCGGACCCGAGGGGCGGCAGTTGCACGCAATCCTGGATCGCGGACTGTCGGCGCCCCCATAGGGGCGGTCAGCGCACGCAGTCTCGGTCCGCGTGCGCTCACCGCCCCGGGGCCGCTTTTTCGCGTGCGCTCACCGCCCCGAGGGCCTGTTCTGCGTGCGTTCATCGGCTCCCCGCCGACTCGCATGCACGTACTGCGCGGGCTGTTGACCTGCGCGTAGCGGGCCCGGGCGACCGAGCTTCCTGGGCTGCTGACCGGCCCCGGCCTGGGCGCGGAGATCGGGGTCAGTCGAGATCGGTGAGGTTGAGCAGGGTGTGGAGGGCGGTGCGGCCGGCCGGGGTGAGGCGGACTGCCCGGCCGGAGCCGATGCGGGTCAGCCACTCGCGGGTCAGGAACGTTTCGCACATCCGGGCGCCGGCCAGGCCGCCGAGATGAGGGCGGCGTTCGGTCCAGTCGAGGCAAGCTCGGGCCAGCGGGCGGCGACTCGCCCGGAGCTGGTCCGGTGCGACGCCGAGCTGGTCGGTGAGCCAGGTCAGGCCCTCGTCGGTGAGGGCGAAACCGCTGGACTGGTCGAGCCGGCCGGTGCTGGTCAGCGCGTCGGTGACCGCTACGCCGAGGCGGCCGGCGAGGTGGTCGTAGCAGGTGCGGCCGCGACGCAGGGCCGCGTCGGCGGTGGCCGCGCGCAGGCCGCGAGCCGGGGGCAGGCCCGGTTCCAGGCGGGCGGTGATGTCCTCCAGCAGGGCGGCGACACCCGGATCGGCGAGCCGGACGTAGCGGTGCCGGCCCTGGCGGGCCTCGGTGAGCAGGCCGCCGCCGATCAAACGGTCCAGGTGCCCGGTGGCGGTGGACCGGGCCACTCCGGCGTGGGCGGCCAGCTCGCCGGCGGTCCAGGCGCGGCCGTCGAGCAGGGCGAGGCACATGGCCGCGCGGGTCCGGTCGGCCAGCAGTGCCGCGAACCCGGCGAGCCCCGACGCGTCAGTCATGCCGCCCATTCTCCGGCGGCGACGCTTCGGTCCCCGGCGAACTGTTCGCCCGCCAGCCGCCGGGACAGCCAATGGTCAAGATCCACCGGGAGTCGCCCACACAAAAGCCCACCCTCCCAGGGGGCTCCCCCTTGGACAGTGTGGCGGGGGGGGGGGGGGGGGGGCTGAGGGGCTGTGGATGACGCCGAACTGTGGAAACCGCAACACGCTCGACGGCCGGCACCACCAGGGGTTTTCCGCGACCACCCGCGGACGTCGCCCCGGAGGGTTTCGCGTTCTGGACGCGCCGGCGGCCAGCGAAGCCCGCAGGGGTCCCGGCGGGAGCGACGATCCGCACCCCGGCGGACGCACGACCCCAAGAATTTGATCTTGAAGTTTACCGGCCCAGCGCGGTGATCAGCTCATTCAGCGCCGGCATCCCGCCCCGCTCCAACTCCGGAGTCGGGAGCAGCGCCATCACCGGGATCGTCACGCCCGCGTCCGCATAGGCCTGCACGCGCGCCCGCACCTCGTCCGGAGCGCCGTGCACCACCAGATCGTCCACCAGTGAGTCCGGGATCGCGGCCAGCGCCCCCTTGCGGTCTCCCGCCGACCACGCCTCCCACATCGGGGTGAGCAGCTCCTCGCGGCCCAGCCAGCGGTGGAACGCGGCGTAGGCCGGGACCGTGAGGTACGACGTGATCAGCCGGCGGCCGACCGCGCGGGCGTAGGTCGCGTCGTCGGTCGGGACCACGAAGATCCGGGTGGCGACGCTGAAGTCCGGGCCGGCCTGCTTGGTCTCGGCGAGCGCGGTGTGCACGTCGGCGGCGGACAGCCAGTTGAGGATCACGCCGTCCGCCTCGGCGGCCGCCAGGTGCAGCATCTGCGGGCGCAACGCGGCGAGCATGAGCTGCGGCGGGACGGCCGGCGGGCGCTCCAGGCGGAAGCGTTTCACGGTGAACGTCGGGTAGGCCTCGTCGACCACCTCGCCGGCCAGCGCGGCCCGCAGGAAGCGGAGCATGTCGCGGCTGCGGGCGAACGGCTTGACGAAGTCGGCGGCGTTCCAGTCGCCGGCCACCACCGGGGAGGACGCGCCGATGCCGAACTGGAAGCGGCCGGGCGCGGTCTCGGCGAGCGCGGCCGCGGTCATCGCCATCAGGCCGGGCCCGCGGGTGTAGACCGGGGCGATCGCGGTGCCCAGCCGCAGCCGGGGCTCCCAGGCGGCGGCGAGGGTGAGCGGGGTGAACGCGTCGGTGCCGGCCACCTCGGCGGTCCACGCGTCGGTGAAACCCGCGTCGGCCAGGCCGTGGAAGACGGCGGCGTGGTCGGCGAGCGAAACGCCACCGAGCGGAACGGTCATGCCCCATCGCATCGACATGGTCCCGATCCTGCCGGGCCGACCGTCGTGATGTCCACCACCTGTGGATATCCCGACGCGCCGCGGTGGGTATCTTTTTGCACTGACTGGTCAGTTCAATTTGGGGGACATCATGTCGGTGCTGAGCGCGACGGCCGCCGGGGTCCGGCACCATCGGCGCTGGCTCGTCCGCGATCTCGACCTGGTGGTCGAGGCGGGCGAGACAGTCGCGGTGGTCGGTCCACCGGGCAGCGGCCGGACCAGCGCGGTGCTGGCGTTGGCGGGCCGGTTGCGGTTGTCCCAGGGCAAAATCGACCACCGTGGTACGGCGGTGCTGGGCCACGTGGCCGGTGTCAACGATCCGGAACCGGTGTTCACCGTTCACGAGCACGTCAAGGAACGGCTCGCCCTGCTCGGCCGTCCGCAGCGGGAAGCGGGCTCGGTGCCGTTGCACGGGCTCGACCCGGAGCTGCGCGGGCGGGATCTCACGCCGTACCAGCGGCAGGTGCTCGGGCTGGTGCTGGCCGGGCTGTCGTCGCCGGCGCTGGTGGCCCTGGACGGGGTGGACGCCGGGCTGGACGCGCGGGAGCGGGCCGAGCTGTGGGGGCTGCTCGGGGAGCTGACCGCGGCGGGGGTCGCGGTGCTGGTCACGGCACGGGAGGTGGATCCCGCTCGGGTGGACCGGGTGGTGCGGCTGAACGACCCGCAGGGCGGGGACGCGGGCCGGGCGGTGGTGCTGACCGCGGCGGAGTACGCGGCGGGGGAGCCGGACGTGTCGGCCGAGCCCGCCGCGGCCGAGGAGCCGATCGCGCTGACCGCAACGGATCAGCCCGCCCCGGAGACCGCGGACGTCCCGGCGGCGGACGCGGAACAGCCGGACGACGCGACTCCGGACGACGCGCCGCACGACGACGCGCCGCACGACGACGCGCCGCACGACGACGCGCAGTCCGAGGACGTGGCTCCGGTCGTACCGGAAGAGCAACCGCGAGTGGGGGATGCGGACGCCCCGGTGGAAGCGGGACCGGCGGCGGACGCCGGGGAATCGGCCGAAGGCCGTGTCGAGAGCGGCCATGACGGCGGGAAGCGGGCAGAACAGTGACCGGATTGTCGACGATCTCCCTGGCGGGGCTGGAGCTCCGCCGGTTCACCCGCAGCCGGCTGACGGCGGCGGCCCTCGCGGTCCTCGCGGTGGTGCCGCTGCTCTACGGGGCGCTGTACCTCTACGCGTTCTGGGATCCCTACGGCCACCTGAACCACATCCCGGCCGCCCTCGTCGTCGAGGACAAGCCGGCCACCGACCAGAACGGCAAGACCGTGCAGGCCGGCCGGGACCTGGCCGACAAGCTGATCGAGCGGGAGGTCTTCGACTGGCACCTGGTCGACGCGAGGACCGCCGACGCCGGGCTCGAGGACGGCAAGTACCAGATCGAGCTGCGCATCCCGGCGGACTTCTCCGGCAACCTGGCGGCCGCGCCGAACGACGCCAAGACCGCGGAGAACGCGCAGCTCAGCGCGGTCAGCGACGACTCGACCAACTACCTGTCCGGCGTTTTCGCCCGGACCGCGTTCGACGAGGTCCGGTCGGCCGCGTCGGCCAGCGCGTCGGCGAAGTACTACGACCAGATGCTGATCGGGTTCACCGACCTCAAGGCGCAGACCGAGAAGGCCGCCGACGCGGCCGGCAAGATCGCCGACGCGACCGGGAAGCTGCACTCCGGCGCACAGAAGGAAGCGGCCGGCATCGACGACGCGCACCGTGGCGCCGGGCAGATCGCCAACGGCCTGGGTGACGCCGGGCGCGGCGCGAACAAGCTCGCCGACGGCCTGAAGGAGCTGGAGTCCGGCACCACCCAGCTGTCCGCGAAGCTCGCCGAGGCGGCGGCCGGGGGCAACCGGCTGGCCTCGGCGGTGGACGGCGTGGCCGACAAGGTCGAACCGAAGCTCCGGGAGAACGCGCAGACCATCGAGTTCGCCGCAAACCTGGTCGCCGACGGCGCCACCCTGCTCGCCAAGAACGTCGGCGCCATCGACGACGCGGCCGGCCAGGCACTCAGCGACGCCAAGGAACTCCGCAGCTATCTGAACGGGCTGCCCAAGGACACCCCCGGCCTGGCCGACGCGAAACGGCTCGCGTCGCGGCTGGTCGCCGACGCCACGCGGATCCAGCGCAAGGTGGCCGCCGCCGACCTGGACGGGCTGCGCACCCGGCTCCGCGAGGTGGCGAAGGACGCCCGCGCGATCGCCGCCGCCGCGCCGCACCTGGCCGACGACGTGGCCACCGCGCGCGCCCAGGTGGACCGGCTCGCCAGCGGGCTGAACAAGCTGTCCGCCGGCGCCCAGAAGATCAAGACCGGCACCGCGAGCGCCGCGGACGGCGCGACCGACCTGAGGAACGGCGTGTACCGGCTGGCCAGCGGCGCCCGCGAGCTGAACTCCGGGCTGGCCACGCTGTCCACCGGCGGCCACAAGATCGCGAACGGGCTGGCCGACCTGCAGGACGGCGCCGGCCAGCTGGCCGACAAGCTGGCCGACGGGGCGAAGGAGATTCCGGCGTACGACGACGCGTCGCAGCGCTCCGGCGTGCTGGCCGACCCGGTCTCGCTGGACCGGGTGGTGCGCAACCCGGCCGGCACGTACGGCGTGGGCTTCGCCCCGTACTTCCTGGCCCTGGCCCTCTGGGTGGGCGCAATGATCAACTACATGCTGCTGCGCCCGTTGAACCGGCGCTACCTGGTCTCCGGCGCACCGGCCCCCCGGGTCACGCTTGCCGGTCTGCTGCCGGGGGTGCTGATGGGCCTGGTTCAAGCACTGCTTTTGTACGTCGTGGTCCGGTTCGGCCTCGGGCTCTCCCCGGTCCACCCGTGGGTGAGCCTCGGCCTGCTGTTCGGCACCGCGGCCGTCTTCGCCGGGATCATGCAGCTGATCGGGGCGGCGATCGGCGCACCCGGCCGGATCGTCGCGCTGGTCCTGCTGATGCTGCAGCTGACCTCGTCCGGCGGTACGTACCCGGTGCAGACCACTCCCTGGATCTTCCAGGCGATCCACCCGCTGCTCCCGATGACGTACGTGGTGGAGGCGATGCGGCACGCCGTCGACGGCGGCAACAGCGCCCCGATCGTGCACGGCGCCCTGATCCTGGCCGGGTTCGGCGCGGTGGCCTTCCTGCTGACCGTGCTGGTCGCCGCTCGGCAGCGCCGGCTGCGCTCCGCGGATCTGCACCCCGATCTGGTCCTCTAGCCTGGTCTGATGGCGATGGACGGGCGGAGCAGGCGGCGTGAGGACACCCGCCAGAAGCTGTACGAGGCCGCGGTCGAACTGATCGCCGAACAGGGCTTCTCAGCGACCACTGTGGACGACATCGCGCTGCGCGCCAAGGTGGCCAAGGGCACGGTCTACTACAACTTCAAGTCCAAGACGGACCTCTTCGAGGAGCTGCTGCGGCACGGCGTCGGCCTGCTCACCGCCGAGTTCCGCGCCGCGGTCGAGGGCCTGCCGGCGCGCGACGCGGTGCGGGCGCTGATCCGGGCCCAGCTGGAGTACATCCGGCGCTACCAGGCCTTCGCCCAGCTGCTGATCTCCGAGATGTGGCGGACGAACCGGGAGTGGCAGCAGACCCTGCTGCTGCTCCGGGAGCAGTCGATCGGCGTGATCGCCGAAACGGTCCAGGCCGGCGTGGACTCGGGGGAGCTGCCGGCGGAGCTGGACGTGCGGGTGGCGTCGGCGGCGCTGTTCGGCGTGGGGTTGGTGGTCGCGGTGGACTGGCTGGTCTTCCAGCCGGAGCGCCCCATCGAGGACGTCGAGGAGGCCCTGCTGGCCATCGTCCGCCGCGTCGCGTGACAACCGGTGGCGGTGCTTGCAGGCATTGACGGGGGCTTGCGTTATTGCAGGTCACGTCGGGGTGGGGCTAAAAAATCTACAGCGGCGACTCTAGAAATCGGCGGGGAACAGGCATATGTTCATTGCGTCGGCTTCGGCCGGCACTGCAACTGGCACAGACGCTGAGTTGGAGAAGGAGGACGAAATACCGCAGCAACGCGTATTGGAGACGTCCCCGACCCGACGAGAGGTGATCGCAGCCGATGCACATCACTCCGGTCGACTGCTAGCGGCACGCAGCCGGTCGACCGCCTGAGCCGGCCAGATGAGTCGGCAACAGAATTGAAAATCCAGGGCCCCGGTTACCCGCCGGGGCCCTGGACTGTTCGTCTGAGGGGACGATGCCCAGCATTGCCGACGACGCCGACCTTCCGGCGTACACCATGGGCCGGGCCGCCGAGCTGATCGGCGTCACCCCGGCCTTTCTGCGCACCCTCGACGGGACCGGGCTGATCGAGCCGGAACGGTCGGCCGGTGGGCACCGGCGGTATTCGCGGCATCAGCTCGATCTCGCGGCCCGGGTGCGGATCCTGCTCGACCAGGGTTTTCTGCTGGCCGCCGCGGTCCGGGTGGTCACCCTGGAGGACCGGCTGGCCGCCGCGCACCGGCGGATCCACGAGCTCGGCGGCACCCTCGGGCCGGGCGAGGACGCCACCATCCCGATGCAGGTCCGCCGCGAGGTGGAGGAGCACCGGCTGTGACCATGGGGCGAAACGTGTAATCGTTTCCGCATGCGATCGTGGACCATCGAAGAGTGGCGCCGGCCCGGGCCGACCGCCCGGCAGCGCCGCAGCGACCTGTGGACCGGGTTCGCGGTCGCCGCGGTCGCCGTTTTCAGCCTGTTCCTGCTGCGCAGCACCGGTTATTACCACAGTGACCACGCCCCGGCGATCCCCGAGCAGATCTTCTGGGCGGTGGTCACCACGCTGCCGCTGGCCTGGCGCCGCCGGTTCCCGGACGTGGTCGCCGTGGTGATCTCGGTGTGCTTCATCATCGCGCAGGTCCGGTTCTCGCAGGAGCAGATGATCACGACGTACGCCCTGTTCGCGGCGATCTACACGCTCGGCGCGTGGGGGCCGGACCGGCAGCGGGCGCGGATCGTGCGGCTGGTCATCATCGCGGTGATGTTCGCCTGGCTGACCGTCTCGTACGCGCTGTATCGCGACATCATCGCGGTCTCGACGTCGGACGCCTCCGGTGAGCTGCCGCAGTTCTGGTCGGCGATCTTCGTGGGTTACCTGCAGAACGTCGTGTACTTCGGCTTCACGTACCTGATGGGCGACGCGGCCTGGCACTCGGTCTGGCGCCGGCACCAGCTCGAGGAGCAGGCCGCCGAGCTGCGGGCGGCCCAGGAGGCGGCGGCCGGCCGGGCGGTGCTCGACGAACGGGTCCGGATCGCCCGGGAGCTGCACGACGTGGTCGCGCACCACGTGTCGGTGATGGGCATCCAGGCGTCCGCCTGCCGCCGGGCGCTGACCAAGGACCCGGAGAAGGCGGTCACCGCGCTGACCGCGATCGAGCACGGCGCGCGGACCGCCGTCGACGAGTTGCGCCGGATGCTGGGCGCGCTGCGGGCCAGCACGCCGGTCGCGGTGGAGGGTCCGGGCGCCGGGATCGACCGGATCGAGGAGATCGCCGATCGGGCCCGGGAGGCGGGTCTCGAGGTTCATTTCGGTACGTACGGTGAGCCGGCCGCGCTGCCCGATTCGCTGTCCCAGGCGGCCTACCGGATCGTGCAGGAGTCGGTCACCAATACCCTCAAGCACGCGCAGGCCGGCACCCTCGACATCCGCGTGCGGTATCTCGCCGGCGAGCTGGAGCTGGACGTCGCCGACGACGGCCGGGGCGGCACCGGCGCGGGGAGCAGCGGGATGGGGCTGATCGGGATGCGGGAACGGGTCACCGTGCACGACGGCACCCTGGAAGCCGGCCGCCGCAGCACCGGCGGATTCCGCGTCAGGGTCCGCTTGCCGTATTCGTCGACTGTTGGGAGCACGGCATGATCGACTGCACCGAGCGGCACCGCGCTGCGCCGAACGACGGTCTCGCAGGCGAGGGCCAGGAGAGCATGCCAAAGGCTGGCGCAGCGTGAGCATCGAAGTCCTCCTTGCGGACGACCACCGGCTGGTCCGGTCCGGGTTCCGGGTCATCCTCGAGTTGGAGGACGACATCACCGTGGTCGGTGAGGCCGCCGACGGGGCCGCCGCGGTCGAGATGGCGCTGCGGCTGCGTCCTCACGTCGTACTGATGGATGTGGAAATGCCGGAGATGAACGGCCTGGAGGCGACCCGCCGCATCGCCGCCGCCGGTGGTCCGTCGGTGTTGATCCTGACCACCTTCGACCGGGACGACTACCTGTTCGAGGCGTTGCAGGCCGGCGCGAGCGGGTTCCTGCTGAAGAACGGCACGCCGGAGGCGCTGACCGAGGCGGTCCGGGTGCTGGCCGCCGGTGACGCGCTGCTCGCCCCGGCGGTGACCCGCCGGGTGATCGCCGAGTTCAGCGCGCCCCGGCAGCGGACCCCGGAACCGGGCGTCCGCCTCGGCGAGCTGACCCCGCGGGAGCACGAGGTGCTCGTCGAGCTGGCCGGCGGCGCGACGAACGCGGAGATCGCCACGGCGTTGCACCTGGGCGAGACCACGGTGAAGACGCACGTGAGCCGGGTGCTGATGAAGATGGGCGCCCGGGATCGGACCCAGGCCGTCGTCCTCGCGTACGAGATGGGGGTCGTGCGTCCGTCGCAGGGATGACCCGCAGCCCTCCGCCGGGAGCCGGACGCCGCGGGCGGTCGTGACGCCTAGCGTCTACGGCATGAACACCGTCCTCACCGTCGACGCGGTCGACAGGTCGTTCGGTGACCGGCAGGTCCTCAAGGATGTGTCGTTCACCGTGACGACCGGTCGGCTGACCGGATTCGTCGGCGCCAACGGCGCCGGCAAGACCACCACCATGCGGATCATCCTCGGGGTCCTTGCCGCCGACCGTGGCACGGTGACCTGGCAGGGCGAGCCGCTGACCCGGGAGATCCGCCACCGCTTCGGTTACATGCCGGAGGAGCGCGGCCTCTACCCGAAGATGAGCGTGCTGGAGCAGGTCGTCTACCTGGGCCGGCTGCACGGGCTGAGCGCCGCCGAGGCCCGCAAGCGCACCCTGGTCCTGCTGGACCGGCTGGAACTGGGCGAACGCGCCGACGACCACGTGCAGAAGCTGTCGCTGGGCAACCAGCAGCGGGCGCAGATCGCCGCCGCGCTGGTGCACGACCCGGAGCTGCTGGTCCTGGACGAGCCGTTCTCCGGGCTCGACCCGCTGGCCGTCGAGAACGTGCTCGGCGTGCTGCGCGAGCGGGCCGCCGCCGGCGCCGCGGTGCTCTTCTCCAGCCACCAGCTCGACCTGGTGGAGCGGCTCTGCGACGACCTGGTGATCATCGCGGACGGCACGATCCGGGCGGCCGGCGACCGTGCCGGGCTGCGCGACCAGTACACCCTGCCGCGGTTCCGGATCGAGGTCGGTGGCGACGCCGGCTGGCTGCGCGACGAACCCGGCGTCTCCCTGGTCGACCTGGACGGCCGGACCGCGGTCTTCGACCTGGGTGACGGCGCCGAGGACCAGCAGGTGCTGCGGTCCGCCCTGGCCCGGGGCCCGGTGCACGCGTTCGGCCCGGTCCGCCCCTCGCTGGCCGAGATCTTCCGAGAGGTGATCCAGTGACCACGTTCGAAGCCGCCAAGCTGGTCGCGGCCCGGGAGATCCGGGTCAAGCTGCGCGACAAGGCCTTTCTCTGGAGCACCGCGGTCTTCCTGATCATCGTGCTCGCGTCGATGCTGCTGCCGGCGCTGCTCGACGGCGGACCCACCAAGGTCGCGGTCACCGACAGCGCCACGGTCAGCGTGCTGCAGGAGCAGGGCCTGGAGGCCCGGCTGGTGCCGGACGCCGCGACCGCCGAGCAGCTGGTGCGCGACGGCGAGGTCGACGCGGCGGTGCTGCCCGGCCCGGAGGTGATCGGGCTGGACGAGGAACCGGACGACGTGGTGCGGGCGCTCAGCACCGAGCCGCAGGTCCGGCTGCTCGACCCCAGCGACGTCAACCCGGTCGCGGCCATCGTGGTGCCGCTGGCGTTCGCGATGTTGTTCTTCTTCACCTCGTTCACCTTCGGCATGCAGATCGCGCAGAGCGTGGTCGAGGAGAAGCAGACCCGGATCGTCGAGATCCTGGTCGCCAGCGTGCCGGTCCGGGCGCTGCTGGCCGGCAAGGTGGCCGCGCTGACCGCGCTGGCCTTCGCCCAGGTGGCGCTGCTCGGCCTGGTCGCGATCGTCGGCATGACCGTCACCGAGACGGCGCCCGGACTGCTCAGCGCGGTCGCACCGGCGGTCGGCTGGTTCCTGCCGTTCTTCGCCCTCGGCTTCGTGATGCTGGCCTCGCTGTGGGCCGGGGTGGGCGCGCTCGCTTCCCGGCAGGAGGAGCTGGCCAGCACCACGATGCCGGTGCAGATGCTGGTGCTGATCCCGTTCTTCGCGGTGCTCAGCGTTCCGCACGACGGGCTGGCGATGAAGGTGCTGTCGTTCGTGCCGTTCTCGTCGCCGATCGCCATGCCGGTCCGGTTGTTCGACGGGGACGTGGCGCTGTGGGAGCCGCTGGTGGCGCTGGTGCTGCTGGTCGCCACGACGGTGGTGCTGCTGGGCGTCGGAGCCCGGGTCTACTCCGGGTCGCTGCTGCGGACCCAGGTCAAGACCTCGTTCATGGCCGCGCTGCGCAAGGCCTGATTTTTTTACGGTACGACCGGAGCGGCGTCCCGGGTCACTCCGGGAGCCGCTCCCATCGTGTCCACCGCGCCCAGCCGCGCTCGCGCAGCAGCTCCCGCATCCGTTCGATCCGCGGGTCGGCCTCGTCGGCGAGCGCGTCGATCAGGTCGAACGGCAGGTCGTCGCCGGTCGGTTCGCCCATGTCGAGCTGGCCGGCGGCGTCGGCCTGCTCGGCCAGCTCGGCCATGATGTCGGCGATCTCCTTGAGGCGCGGGTCGTCGGCCTCGTCGCCGTCGAAGACGTCCGACATCAGCTGGTACATCCGGACCACCCGGGGGTCCTCCAACTCCGCGAGCTTGCCCGGCATCCACGCGCTGACCTCCTCGGGCCAGCGCGCCGCGACCAGGATCCACCCGGACCGTTCGGCCTCGACCATCCGTTCCGAGATCCCGATCTCCCGGAGGCGGCCGAGGTAGCCGACCACCTCCGGCGGGAGGGCCAGGCTGTCCCCGGCGACCAGCAAGGCGACCCGGTGGCGACTGCGCTCCAGGCGGGCGATCTCGTCGCGCAGGTGCCGGTCGATCCCGGCGACGGTGGCGGCGAACGTGGCCGGGTCGGCGTCGAGCATCGGGCCGATCCGGGACAGCGGCACGCCGGCGTCGGCCAGCGTGCGGATCCGGATCAGGGCGACCACCGCGGTGGCGCCGTACCGCCGGTAGCCCGAGGCGTCCCGCTCCGGCTCGGGCAGCAGCCCGATCTGGTGGTAGTGCCGCACCGCCCGCACCGTGACGCCGGCGTAGGCCGCCAGTTGCCCGATCGTCAGCATGCCCTGATCCTGCCCCGATTCCCGGCCGGCCGGCTCAGGAGATCTTGCGGCGGTAGGCGAGGCCGGCGAACAGGTACGCCACCACCAGGACACCCACGCACCAGGCGAGCGCGGTCCAGATGCCGGTGCCGACCGGCTGCCCGGTGAACAGCGCCCGGATCGTGTCGACGATCGAGGTCACCGGCTGGTTCTCGGCGAACGCGCGGACCGGGCCGGGCATCGACTCGGTGGGCACGAACGCCGAGCTGACGAACGGCAGGAAGATGATCGGATAGGCGAACGCGCTCGCGCCGTCCACCGACTTCGCGGTCAGGCCGGGGATCACCGCGATCCAGGTCAGCGCGAGGGTGAACAGCGTCAGGATGCCGCCGACCGCGAGCCAGTCCAGCACGTCCGCGCCGGTCCGGAAGCCCATCAGCAGGGCGACCAGGACCACCACCACGAGCGAGGACAGGTTGGCGACCAGCGACGTCAGCACGTGCGCCCAGAGCACCGCCGAGCGGGCGATCGGCATCGACTGGAACCGCTCGAAGATGCCGCCCTGCAGGTCCAGGAAGAGCCGGTACGCGGTGTACGAGATGCCCGACGCGATCGTGATCAGCAGGATGCCGGGCAGCAGGTAGTCGACGTACGACGCGGTGCCGGTCTCGATCGCGCCGCCGAAGACGTAGACGAACAGCAGCATCATGGCGATCGGCATGATCGCGGTGGTGATGATGGTGTCCGGGCTGCGGGCGATGTGCCGCAGCGACCGGCTCAGCAGCACGGCGGTGTCGCCGGGGAAGTGCTTGCTCATCGGGCGTCCTCACCCTCGGTGCGGGCGCCGACCAGGGTGAGGAAGACGTCCTCGAGGGTCGGCTGCTTCTCGACGTACTCGATCTCGGCGGGCGGGAGCAGCTGCTTGAGCTCGGTGAGGGTGCCGTTCACGATGATCCGGCCCTGGTGCAGGATCGCGATCCGGTCGGCGAGCTGCTCCGCCTCGTCCAGGTACTGCGTGGTGAGCAGCACGGTGGTGCCGCCCTCGGCGAGCTGCTTGACGGCCGCCCAGACCTCCAGGCGTCCCTCCGGGTCCAGCCCGGTGGTCGGCTCGTCGAGGAAGATGATCGGCGGATCCCCGATCAGGCTCATCGCGATGTCCAGCCGGCGGCGCATTCCACCGGAATACGTCGCCACCCGCCGGGCGCCGGCCTCGGTCAGCGAGAAGCGCGCCAGCAGACGGTCCGCGATCGGCCCGGCGCCGGTGAGGTGGCGCAGCCGGGCGACCAGGATCAGGTTCTCCCGTCCGGTGAGCACCTCGTCGACCGCGGCGAACTGGCCGGTGAGACTGATCGACTCGCGGACGTCGCCGGGCCGGGCCACCACGTCGAAGCCGTTCACCACGACCGTCCCGGCGTCCGGCCGGAGCAAGGTGGACAGGATGCGGATCATCGTGGTCTTGCCCGCCCCGTTCGAGCCGAGCAGGGCGACGATGCTGCCGTGCGCCACGTCGAGGTCCACCCCGCGTAGCACCGTGAGTTCTTTGAAGGACTTCTGCAGGCCGCGCACCTCGATGGCGGGCCGGTCGATGGTCATGGCGGCCAGCATGGAGGGCTGACGCTGCGTCAGGGTCAAGCCGATTCACATGGCGTACGAAAAAAGCCTCGTGCCGCCGCAATTAACGCTGATCATTGACGGCCGTAACACAGCGGAGCGATCATCACGGAACCCGTGGCTCAGGTCACACCTTTCGGCAAGGGAGCTCGCGCATGAGCACTGAACCAGCCGCCGTCAGCAGCAGCACCGATGAGGAACGTCTCGCCCAACTCGGGTACAAACAGGAACTTCACCGCCGGTTGTCCGGCTTCTCCAACTTTGCCGTCTCCTTCTCGATCATCTCAATTCTGGCCGGTGCGATCACCTCCTACGGGATCGCGATGACCGCCGGCGGTCCCATGGCGATCACCCTGGGCTGGCTCTTCGTCGGCATCATGGTCACGCTGGTGGCGCTCGCGATGGCCGAGGTCTGTTCGGCCTATCCGACCGCCGGCGCGCTCTACTGGTGGGCCGCTGCGCTGGCCAAGCGGAACAAGGCCGCGTGGGCCTGGTTCATCGGATGGTTCAACTTCCTCGGCGAGGTCGCGGTCACCGCGGCGATCGACTTCGGGGCGGCGATCACCACCTCGGCGTTCCTGGGCCTGACCTTCGACATGGAGGTCACCCCGGGCCGGACCTTCCTGATCTTCCTGGTCATCATCGTGGTGCACGGGCTGCTGAACACGTTCGGCGTGAACCTGGTCCGGCTGCTCTCCGACGTCAGCGCCTGGTGGCACCTGGTCGGCGTCGCGGTGATCGTCGTGCTGCTGGCCGTGCTGCCGGACCAGCACAAGCCGATCTCCGAGGTGTTCTTCGAGGTGAAGAACTCGACCGGGTTCAGTTTCGCCGGCGCGAGCGTTTACGCCGTCCTGATCGGACTGTTGATGGCGCAGTACACCTACACCGGCTACGACGCCTCGGCGCACGTCGCCGAGGAGACCCACGACGCGGCGAACGCGGCGCCCCGCGGCATCGTGATGTCCGTGGTGGTCTCGGTGATCGCCGGGTTCGTGCTGCTGTTCGCGATCACCTGGTCCATCCAGGACTACGAGGCCGAACGGACCACCGCGCTGGCACTGCCGCCGGCCCAGATCTTCATCGACGCGGCCGGCCACAACGTCGGGGTGTTCCTGCTCTTCATCTGCATGGTCGCGCAGTGGTTCTGCGGGATGGCCTCGGTCACCGCGAACTCCCGGATGTCGTACGCGTTCGCCCGCGACGGCGCGCTGCCCGGCTCCCGGCTGTGGAAGCAGGTCAACCCGCGCACCGGCACGCCCACCAACTCGATCTGGCTGTGCGTGACGCTCTCCACGCTGCTGGTGCTGCCGTCGTTGTGGAGCACCACGGCGTACGCGGCGGCCACCTCGATCGCGGTGATCGGCCTCTACATCGCGTACGTCGGACCGGTCTTCCTGCGCCGCCGCCTCCCGGACTTCCAGCCCGGTCCGTGGAACCTCGGAAAGTGGAGCGCCCCGATCGGGTGGGCGTCGATCGTCTGGGTAATCGTCATCTGTGTGCTGTTCGTGCTTCCGGTCAGTGGCCCGGTCACCGCGGCGAACTTCAACTACACGATCGTCGCGGTGGTCGTGGTGCTCGGCGGAGCGACGATCTGGTGGTTCGCGAGTGCCCGCAAGTGGTTCACCGGGCCCAAGTCGAACCTCTTGGACGCGGCAGCACACGGTGAGCCGACCATGCCGGCTGCTGACGGCTGATGGAAGAGCTGCAGGCAGCACACGGTGAGCCGACCCTGCCGACGCCCAACGACTGATAGGACTGGACCATGGATCTCGAGGACCTCGACGTAGCGGTCGGCAACGGATCGATCGACACCGTGCTGCTCGCGCTCACCGACATGCAGGGGCGGTTGCAGGGCAAACGGCTGCACGGCCGGTACTTCATGGACGAGGTGGTCAGCGGCGGCAGCGAGGGCTGCAACTACCTGCTGGCCGTGGACGTCGACATGAACACCGTCGACGGGTACGAGATGTCCTCCTGGTCCACCGGATACGGCGACTTCGTGATGCGGCCGGACTTCGACACGCTGCGGCGGGTGCCGTGGCAGCCGGGCACCGCGATGGTCCTCGCCGACCTGTACGACACCGCGGGCGAGCCGGTCCGGCCCTCCCCGCGGCAGATCCTGCGCCGCCAGCTGGACCGGCTGGCGGCGCACGGCCTGACCGCGTTCGCCGGCACCGAGCTGGAGTTCGTGCTCTACCGGGACACCTACGAGCAGGCGTTCAGCAAGCGGTACCGGGACCTCACCCCGGCCAACCAGTACAACGTGGACTACTCGCTGCTCGGCACCGCCCGGGTCGAGCCGCTGCTGCGCCGGATCCGCAACGACATGTACGGCGCCGGACTGCTACCGGAGAGCGCCAAGGGCGAGTGCAACTTCGGTCAGCACGAGATCGCGTTCAAGTACGCCGACGCGCTCACCGCGGCCGACAACCACGTGATCTACAAGAACGGCGCGAAGGAGATCTCCGCCCAGGAGGGGATGGCGCTGACCTTCATGGCCAAGCCGAACGAGCGGGAGGGCAACTCCTGCCACATCCACTTCTCGCTGCGCGGCGAGGACGGCCGGTCGGCGATGCTCGGCGACGGGCCGGCCCACCTCAGTGAGACCGGTCAGCAGGTGCTCGCCGGGCTGCTCGCCACCATGCGCGAGTTCAGCCTGCTGTTCGCGCCGAACGTCAACTCGTACAAGCGGTACCAGCCGGGCTCGTTCGCGCCGACGGCGCTGCGCTGGGGCGTGGACAACCGGACCTGCGCGCTGCGGATCGCCGGGCACGGCGAGGGCATGCGGGTGGAGAACCGGGTGCCGGGCGGGGACGTGAACCCGTACCTGGCGATCGCGGCGCTGGTGGCCGGCGCCCTGCACGGGATCGAGAACGGGCTGTCGCTGGAGGCGGAGTTCGCCGGGAACGCCTACGGGGATCCGGACGCGGAGCGGGTGCCGACGACGCTGCGGGAGGCGACCGGGTTGTGGGCGTCCAGCTCGGTGGCGGAAGCGGCGTTCGGGGCGGACGTGGTCGCCCACTACGCCAACATGGGACAGGTGGAGCTGGCCGCTTTCGACGCCGCGGTCACCGACTGGGAGCTGCGCCGCGGCTTCGAACGCCTCTGACCCCGGCCAGCGTGTGAAGTTCGGGTGCGCTCCGCGCCCGAACTCCCCACGCAAGGTGGGGGCAGGGCGAGTGTGTGAAGTTTGGGTGCGCTGGGCGCCGAAACTTCACACGCAAGGTGGGGGCGGGGTGAGTGTGTGAAGTTTGGGTGCGCTGGGCGCCGAAAGTTCACACGGCGCGTGGAAGGATCTCGGCGTGGGGACTACTGAGGTGATCAACCCGGCGACGGGTGCGGCCTTCACGACCGTACCGTCGCTGGATCTGGCCGGGACCGACGCGGCGATCGAGCGTGCCCAGCAAGCTTTCGCGTCCTGGCGCGCGGTCGCGCCCGGCGACCGGGCGCGGCTGCTGCGACGCTTCGCCCAGGTGGTCGAGGACCACCTGGAGGAGCTGGCGCAGCTGGAGGTGCGCAACGCCGGGCACACCATCGGCAACGCGCGCTGGGAGGCGGGCAACGTCCGGGACGTGCTGAACTACTACGCCGGCGCGCCGGAACGGCTGTCCGGCCGGCAGATCCCGGTGGCCGGCGGCATCGACGTGACGTTCCACGAGCCGCTCGGCGTGGTCGGGATCATCGTGCCGTGGAACTTCCCGATGCCGATCGCCGGCTGGGGTTTCGTGCCGGCGCTGGCGGCCGGCAACACGGTGGTGCTCAAGCCGGCCGAACTCACCCCGCTGACCGCGATCCGGCTCGGCGAGCTGGCCCTCGAGGCCGGCCTGCCGGAGCACGTCTTCCAGGTGCTGCCGGGCAAGGGCAGCGTGGTGGGGCAGCGGTTCGTCACCCACCCGGCGGTCCGCAAGGTCTGCTTCACCGGCTCCACCGAGGTGGGCAAGTCGATCATGGCGGGCTGCGCGGACCAGGTGAAGCGGGTGACGCTGGAGCTGGGCGGCAAGAGCGCCAACATCGTCTTCGCGGACGCCGACCTCGAGGCCGCCGCGGCGGCCGCGCCCGGCGCGGTCTTCGACAACGCGGGTCAGGACTGCTGCGCCCGTTCGCGGTTGCTGGTCGAGGCTTCGGTGTACGACAAGTTCCTCGCCCTGTTCGAGTCATCCGTCACGAAATTCCGGGTGTCGGACCCGTCGGACGAGAAGTCGGATATGGGCCCGCTGATCTCTTCCGGTCAGCGGGAGACGGTGGCGGGGTTTGTCGCCGAGGCCGATGTGGCTTTCCGTGGTGACGCCCCGACCGGCGAGGGCTTCTGGTTCCCGCCCACGGTGCTGCTGGCCGGGTCCACAACAGACCGGCACTGGCGCGAGGAGATCTTCGGCCCGGTCGTCAGCGTGCTGCCGTTCCGCGATGAGGCCGAGGCGATCCGGCTCGCCAACGACTCCGAGTACGGCCTCTCCGGCTCGATCTGGACCCGCGACGTGGGCCGGGCGCTGCGGGTCTCCCGTGCGGTGGAGACCGGCGCGCTGAGTGTCAACAGCAACTCGTCGGTGCGGTACTGGACCCCGTTCGGCGGGATGAAGCAGTCCGGCCTCGGCCGCGAACTGGGTCCGGACGCGCTGCTGTCGTTCACCGATGTCAAGAACGTGTTCATTTCGATGGGAGCTTGAGTGGAGCGTCTTCAGGACCGGGTCGCCGTGATCACCGGCGCCGGCAGTGGAATCGGGCTGGCGACTGCCCGGCGGTTCGCCGCCGAGGGCGCTTTCGTGGTCTGCGTCGACATCTCCGCGGATGCCGGCAAGGCCATCGCCGAGGAGGTGGGCGGCGAGTTCGTGGCCTGCGACGTGAGCGACGAGGAGCAGGTCAAGGCGCTCTTCGACGGGGTCGCCGAGCGGCACGGGCGGGTGGACATCGCGTTCAACAACGCCGGCATCTCGCCGCCCGACGACGACTCGATCCTGGTCACCGGCATCGAGGCGTGGGAACGCGTGCTCCGGGTCAACACCACGTCGGTCTTCTTCTGCTGCAAGTACGCGATCCCGCACATGCAGCGGCAGGGCAAGGGCTCGATCATCAACACCGCCTCGTTCGTGGCGCTGCTCGGCGCGGCGACGTCGCAGATCGCGTACACCGCGAGCAAGGGCGGGGTGCTGGCGATGACCCGGGAGCTGGGCGTGCAGTTCGCCCGGGAAGGCATCCGGATCAACGCGCTCTGCCCCGGCCCGGTGGCCACCCCGCTGCTGATGGACCTGTTCGCCAAGGACCCGGAGCGGGCCGCCCGGCGGCTGGTGCACGTACCGATGGGCCGGTTCGCCGAGCCCGCCGAGATCGCCGCCGCGGTGGCGTTCCTGGCCAGCGACGACGCCTCGTTCATGACCGCGTCCCAGTTCGTCGTCGACGGCGGCATCACCGGCGCGTATGTAACTCCGCTGTAAACGTTTAGGCACCCCTCGGCGCGGGCACGAGATCCCCAGTACAGGGGTCGAATCCCTGTTCAGGCGGGTCTTGCTCCCCGTCTGAGGCAGGTCGGAAGGGGCCCGTGGCGCGGCGCCGGATCTCCGGCGCCGCGCGCCTGTACGGGGCATCCGGCCGAGGCGTGACTACGGTGGTGCGATGCGTCCGATCATCGGGATGACGACATATGTGATGCCCGCCTCGTGGGGCGTGTGGCGCGATCTCCCGACCACCCTGATCCCGTACGACTACACCGCCGCGGTCACCGAGGCCGGCGGCCGGGTGGTGCTGCTGCCCCCGGACGACCTGGACACCGACGTGCTCCGGATGCTGGACGGCCTGGTGGTCTCCGGCGGCCCGGACATCGGCCCGGAGCTGTACGGCGCCGAACCCGGCCCGCACACCGTCACCCACCCCGACCGGGACGCCGCCGAGATGCCGCTGCTGCGCGCCGCCCTGGACCGTGACCTGCCGGTCCTCGGCGTCTGCCGTGGCATGCAGCTGCTCGTCGCGGCGTCCGGCGGCACCCTGCACCAGCACCTGCCGGACGTGCTCGGCCACGAACGGCACCGGGTCGCTCCCGGGGTCTACAGCGACCATGACGCCGTCTTCACCCCCGGCAGCCGGATCGCCGGACTGATGGGTGCGGACGTGACCATCAACTGCTTCCACCACCAGGGCGTCTCCGATCCCGGGACCCTGACCGTCACCGGACGGGCCGAGGACGGCCTGCCCGAGGCGGTCGAGGACCCGGAGCGGCGGTTCGTGCTCGGCGTGCAGTGGCACCCCGAGGTGCGCCGGGACCGGCGGCTCTTCGGAGCTCTGGTGGGGGCGGCGGCGGAACGGATCTGAGGAGGGCACCACCCTGATGCGCAGACCGATGATCGGCCTCACCTCGTACGCCCAGCATGTGCGGTTCGGCCGCAACGACATGATGGCCGGCATGCTGCCGATGACCTACGTCAAGGCGGTGCACGCGACGGGCGGCCGGGCGTTGCTGATCACGCCGGACGACCCCGGCACCGACGTGCTGGAGTGCCTCGACGGCATCGTGTTCACCGGCGGCGGCGACGTCGACCCGGCGCACTACGGCGCCGAGCCGCACCCGGAGACCGAGGTGGACGCGGTGCGCGACGCGGCCGAGCTGCTGCTGATGCGCGCCGCGCTCGCCGCCGACCTGCCGGTGCTCGGGGTGTGCCGCGGACTGCAGGTGATGGCGGTGGCCACCGGCGGCGCGCTGCACCAGCACCTGCCCGACCTGATCAACCACGACCGGCACCGGGCCCACGCCGGCACCGACCCGCTGGCCGCGAGCGCCGGCGACTACGGCCGGCACGACGTGGTGACCACCCCCGGCAGCCTGGCCTGCGACCTGCTCGGCCGGCGTACCTCGGTGAACTCGTTCCACCACCAGGCGGTGGCCGACCCGGGTGAGTTCGTGGCCACCGGCTGGTGCCCGGACGACCGGGTCGTGGAGGTCATCGAGCATCCCGGGCGGGGTTTCGCGCTGGGCGTGCAGTGGCATCCGGAACGCACCACCGACCTGCGGGTCTTCGCCGCGCTGGTCCAGGCCGCGCTGGTGAACCGGGCCGGGCCGGCCGACCGGGTCGCGCCGGTGCCGGGCGAGGTCCCGGCGGCCGTATAGCGGGATACCGGGTCGCCGGGCGGCGCCGCACCGGGCAGCATGGCGGGCATGAAGGTGCATGAGGGGATCAACGGGCGGCTGCGGGACTTCATCGCGGCCCAGCAGATGTTCTTCGTGGCGACCGCGCCGTCCGGCGACGGCGGCCGGGTCAACGTCTCACCCAAGGGCATGACCGGCACGTTCGCCATCCTCGGCGAGCACCGGGTGGCGTATCTCGACTTCCACGGCAGCGGCGCGGAGACCATCGCGCACCTGCGGGAGAACGGCCGGATCACGCTGATGTTCTGCGCCTTCCAGGGCCCGCCGAACATCGTCCGGCTGCACGGCGCCGGCCGGGCGATCCCGGTCACCGATCCGGAGTACGCCGCGATGCTGCCGCTGTTCGGCGCGGCCGAGGACACCCACGGCGGCCGGTCGATCATCGACGTCGCGGTCGACCGGGTCAGTGACTCCTGCGGATACTCGGTGCCGCTGATGGCGTACGAGGGCGATCGGGATCTGCTCATCCGCGCCCACGAGCGCCGCGACGACGAGGCCCTCGCCGAGTACCGTCGGGTGAAGAACGGCGCCAGCATCGACGGGTTGCCGATCTTCGGCTGAGCGTGCCGGGCGACCCGATGTTAACGTGCGTCGGGAGCCGGACTTTCCGGTCAACCGAACCCCCGCGGAGGCTTCGATGGGTGCCCTGCCGGCCCGGCTGCGCGTCGCGTTCGAGCGCGGCGGCGAGATGGGCCGCCGGATGGCCACCCTGGACTGGTCCACGTCGCCGGCCGGCGACCCGTCCACCTGGCCGCCGGAGCTGGCCGGCGCGGTGATCACGGCGCTCGCCTCCCGCGCGCAGATCTGCATCTTCTGGGGCCCCGAGCACGCGGTGTTCTACAACGACGGGTACATCCCGGTGACCGGCAGCAAGCACCCGGAGCACCTCGGCCGTCCCGGCGCCGAGATGTGGGCCGAGGCCTGGGAGATGATCCACGACCTGTTCCGCCGGGTGCACGACGCCGACGAGGCGTTCTACGCCGGCGACCTGCTCTTCATGCTGGAACGGTACGGCTTCCTGGAGGAGACGTACTTCGACATCTCGTACGACCCGATCCGGGGCGCGGACGGCTCGATCACCGGGATCAGCTGCATCGTCGCCGAGACCACCGGCCGGGTGCTGGGGGAGCGGCGGGTGCGGACCCTCTCCGCGCTGGGCCGCCGCCTGGCGGGCTCGCCCGACCCGGCCGCGCTGGCCGCCGAGGCCGCCGCGGTGCTCGGCGAGAACGCCAACGACGTGCCGTTCGCCGCCGTGGTGCTGGACGGGCAGGGCGCGCACCCGGCGATCCGTGCGGTGATCGCCAGCGGTCGCCCGGGCCGGGTGCCGCTCGCCGAGGTGACCGAGCCGGCCGCCGGGGCCGCCGACGAGGCGCTGGTGCTGCCGATCGGCGCCGGCGCGGAGACGGTCGGCGCGGTGGTCGTCGGGGTGAGCCGGTTCCTGCGGCTGGAGGGCGACTACCGCGACTTCCTCGACCTGGCCGCGGCGCAGATCTCCCAGGCGGTGGCGACCGCCCGGGCCTACGCGCAGGAGCGCCGCCGGGCCGCCGAGCTGGCCGCGCTGGACCAGTCCAAGATCGACTTCTTCTCGAACGTCAGCCACGAGTTCCGTACCCCGCTGACCCTGATCCTGGGGCCGCTGGAGGATCTGCTCGACGCGCCGGACACCACGCCCGTGCTGCGCGACCGGCTGCTCCCGGTGCACCGCAACGGCTTGCGCCTGCTCAAGCTGGTCAACACGGTGCTGGACTTCTCCCGGCTGGAGTCCGGGCGGATGCGCGCGGTCTACCGGCCCACCGATCTGGCCGGGCACACCGCGCGGCTGGCCACCGCGTTCCGGCCGGCCACCGACCGGGCCGGGCTGGAGCTGGTGATCGAGACGCCGCCGTCCCCCGTACGAGTACACGTGGACCACGAACTGTGGGAGAAGATCGTCTTCAACCTGCTCTCGAACGCGGTGAAGTTCACCCGCGAGGGACGGGTCGACGTCCGTGTCGGGGTGACCGGCAGCCACGCCGAACTCTGCGTCCGGGACACCGGTGTCGGCATCCCGGCGAGTGAGCAGCCCCTGCTGTTCGACCGGTTCCACCGGGTCACCGGCGCCTGGTCGCGCAGCCACGAGGGCACCGGCATCGGGCTGGCACTGGTCCGCGAGCTGGCCGAGCTGCACGGCGGATCGGTCGAGGTGCACAGCGAGCTCGGCGTCGGCAGCGAGTTCACGGTCCGGATCCCGTTCGGCGCCGCGCACCTGCCGGCCGAGCGGATCGACGACGACCCGGCCCCGGTGCCGGCCGGCGCCGACTCACGCCTCTGGGTCGACGAGGCCGCCTGGTGGGCCGGCGACGGCGAACCCGCGGCCCGCCCGGCGCCGGACCGCGGCGACGAGGACGAACCCGGGACTCGGCCGGCGCCGGACCGCCACGGTGGGCGGATCCTGCTCGCCGACGACAACGCCGACCTGCGCGAGCACGTGACCCGGCTGCTCAGCCCGTACTGGGAGGTGGTCGGCGCGGTGGACGGCGAGTCCGCCCTGGCGCTGGCCCGGGAACGGCCGTTCGACCTGGTGCTGACGGACGTGATGATGCCCGGGATGGACGGCTTCGCGCTGATCGCCGCGCTCCGCGCCGACCAGCGCACCCGGGACGTGCCGATCGTGGTGCTCTCGGCCCGGGCCGGCGAGGAGTCCGCGGTCGAGGGCCTCGCCGCCGGGGCCGACGACTACCTGGTCAAACCGTTCTCCACCCGGGAGCTGACCGCGCGGGTCCGGGCCAACCTGGAACTCGGCCAGCTGCGCCGGGAGACGGTCAACCGGCTGCGCGGCCTCGTCGACGCGGCCGTGGCGCTGAACGCGGTGGCCGGCACCGCCGAGGTGCTCGACCTGGCCGCCCGGCACGCGCTGGCGATGACCTCGGCCGGCCGGGTGGTGGTGGCCGCCGGCCCGGACGCGCACGCCGAACGGGACGCCGGCGCCGAGGTGGGTGAAGAACCGGACCTGGTGCTGCCCCTGCCGGACACCGCCGGGGTGTCCCTCGGCGAGCTGCGGGTCTGGTCCGGGCCGGACGGGCCGGTCGAGCCGATGGTGCTCACCCAGCTGGCCCGGCTGATCGGGTTGCGGCTGGCCAACGCCCGGCTCTACGAGAGCGAACACCGGATCGCCAGCACCCTGCAGCACAGCCTGCTCCCGCAGTCCCTGCCCCGGGTCCCCGGCGCCGTGGTGGCCAGCCGGTACGTCGCGGGCAGCAGCGAGGCCCGGGTCGGCGGCGACTGGTACGACGTGATCGCCGCCCCGGACGGCGGGCTCTTCCTGGTCATCGGCGACGTGGTCGGCAAGGGCGTGCAGGCCGCCGCCGCGATGGGGCAGCTGCGCAACGCGCTCCGGGCGTACGTACTCGAAGGTTTTGATTGCGGAGCGGCCCTGAGCCGCCTCAACCGCCTGGTGGACACGCTCGGCCGGCGGCAGTTCGCGACAGTGCTCTGTGTACGGTTCGATCCACGCACGGGGGTGATCCGGTACTCCTCGGCCGGCCACCCGCCGCCGATCCGGATCACTCGCGGCGAGCCGGGCGTGTTCGTCTACACCAGCGCGCTCGGCCCGCCGATCGGCGCGCTCGGCCACGTGACCTACCCGACCCGGACGGCGCAGCTCACTCCGGGCGACCGGCTGCTGCTCTACACCGACGGGCTGGTCGAGGACCGCCGGCAGGGCATCGACGCCGGCCTGGCCGAGCTGACCGCGGACGCGGCGGCGCCCACCGAGCACGTCGAAGATCTGCTGGACGCACTACTGGCCAAGGCCACCCGACAGGAGAGGCGGGACGACATCGCGATGATCGCGCTGGAGGCGACCGAGCCCCGTGAGTTCGTCATGCGGCTGCCCTCCGACCCGACCCGGCTCAGCGTGGTCCGCAAGCGGCTGGAGGACTTCCTGACCGCGCACGCGGTCCCGGAGGCGGACCTGTTCGACCTGATCGTGGCGGTCTCCGAGGCCGCGGCGAACGCGATCGAGCACCCGATCGACCCGGCCGAGCCGGTGATCGTCGTGGAGGCGTCGGTGGAGCCGGACGCGATCATCGTGATCGTCCGGGACACCGGGCGGTGGCGGCCGGCCACCGACGCCGGGTTCCGCGGGCGCGGGCTGGCGCTGATCGGCGCGCTGACCGAGCTGTCCGTGCACCGCTCCGCGGAGGGCACCGCGGTGACCTTGCGAAGGCCGATCAGCCGGGCTGATCTGTCTGCGCCGGCCTGAGCCAGGGCTGTTCACCGAGGCCGGAGATGTCCAGCACCCGGCGGACCCGGTCGGACGGGAACACCTCGAACGCCCCCGGGTAGACCTCGGCGAGCCGGACCAGGGTGTGGATGGCGGCCGAGTCGAAGAACGACACGGCCCGCAGGTCGATCGTCGCGCCGGTGATCCGGGCCGGGGTGGCGGCCTGGAAGAGGGCGTCAGCGGTGGCCATGTCCACCTCACCGGTCACGGTCACGGTGACCCGGTCGCCGGTGACCACGCCGGTCGCCGAGAATGTCGGGTCCTCGCCCTCTTGATCCACGATTACACGATTTCACAGCGTGCTGGGAGCGGCAAGGACACCACCGAACGAGGCCTCGGGCGGCGGATAGGCTGTGCGCATGACCGTACGTGCGCCTCTCGTGCCGGGTAAGCAGTCGCGTGAGCGATCGGTCCCGGCCGCCATCGTCCGCCCGGAGTACGTCGGCAAGAAGCGCCCGAAGGAGTGGCGCGGCTCCCACGTGCAGACCCCCGAGACGATCGAGAAGATGCGGATCGCCGGCCGGATCGCCGCGCAGGCCACCCAGCTGGCCGGTGAGCACTGCAAGCCGGGTGTGACCACCGACGAGATCGACCGGGTGGTGCACGAGTTCATCCTGGACCACGGGGCGTACCCGTCGACCCTGGGCTACAAGGGCTTCCCGAAGTCCTGCTGCACCTCGCTGAACGAGGTGATCTGCCACGGCATCCCGGACACCACGGTGATCGAGGACGGCGACATCATCAACGTCGACGTCACGGCCTATCTGAACGGGGTGCACGGCGACACCGACGCCACGTTCTGCGTCGGCGACGTCAGCGAGGAGGCCCGGCTGCTGGTCGAGCGGACCCACGAGGCGATGATGCGCGGCATCCGCGCGGTCGCGCCGGGCCGGCCGATCAACGCGATCGGGCGGGTGATCGAGGCGTACGCCCGCCGGTTCGGCTACGGAGTGGTGCGCGACTTCACCGGCCACGGCATCGGCGAGACGTTCCACTCCGGGCTCTACATCCCGCACTACGACAACCCGCGTCTGGAAACCGTGATGGAGCCGGGCATGACGTTCACCATCGAGCCGATGATCACCCTCGGCACGTATGAGTACGACGTCTGGAAGGACAACTGGACGGTCGTCACCAAGGACCGCAAGTGGACCGCCCAGTTCGAGCACACCCTGGTGGTGACCGAGGAGGGGTCCGAGATCCTGACCCTGCCGTGACCGCGGTCGCCGAGCACCACCACGCCGACGTCTCCGGCGGCTGGCTGCGCGCGGCCACGTTCGGCGCGATGGACGGCCTGGTCACCAACATCGCGCTGATCGCCGGCGTGGGCGGCGCCAGCACCGACCGGCACCTGCTGGTGCTGACCGGGGTGGCCGGCCTGGTCGCCGGCGCGATCTCGATGGGCATCGGCGAGTGGACCAGCGTCCGCACCCAGAACGAGCAGATCGCCGCGGAGCTCGACAAGGAACTCCACGAGCTGCGGGTCAACCCGGAGGGCGAGGCGGACGAGCTGGTCGAGGTGTGGACCGCCCGTGGCCTGCCGCCCGAGCTGGCCCGTCAGGTCGCCGAGGTGCTCAAGGTCCACCCGGAGCAGGCGTTGCGGGTGCACGCCCAGGAGGAGCTGGGCGTGGTGCCGGACGAGCTGCCCAGCCCGTGGACCGCGGCGTCGTCGTCGTTCGTCTGCTTCGCGGTGGGCGCGGTGATCCCGCTGTTCACCCTGATCCTCGGCTACGACAACCTGTGGGTGGCGCTGTCGGCCGGCGGCCTGGGCCTGTTCACCGTGGGCGCGCTGATCTCCCGCCTCACCGCCCGCCCCTGGTGGCTGGGCGGCCTCCGGCAGCTGGTCCTCGGCGCCCTGGCCGCCGGCGCCACCTTCGCCATCGGCACCCTGATCGGCGTCAACACCTGATTCGGTACGGATACGGAGCGCCCGTCCGCAGGCTACGAGCCGAGTCCCGCCCGTGAGGCCGCCGCGAGACCGCGGCCGGTCCGGACCGAGGCGCGCCTAGCGGGGATTGGCTGGCTCTCAGGGGTGTCTCAACGCCGTTGAGACACCCCTGAGGACCAGCCGGGGAACCGGGAGGCGCGCTGCGGTCCGGGGGCGGGCGGGTCTGGCGCGAGACCGGCCCGGGGCGTGGCTCGTAGCCTGCGGCGGGCCGCTCCGTACTCGTACCAAAAAGGGTTGACCGGAAGCGGACAGCGGTCAGTCGAAGAGGGCGCCGAGCGTGCCGTCGATCGGGCGGCCGCGGGCGGCCAGCTCCTCGGCCTGGTAGCGGAGGATGGCGCCGAGCTCCTGCATGTCCGCGGCGGCGACGCCGGTGTGCTTCACCGCGTCCACGGCGTTGCGGAACCAGGTGCGGGTGAGGAATTCGGTGACCAGGGCGGCGTTGACCCGGGCCTGGGCGATCATCACGAGCGCGGCGTCGGTGTCGTGCCACTGGGCCAGGCGGATCGCTCGCTGGCGGGCGCCGTTCGCGATCGCCCAGTTGTGCCGGGCCAGCTGGGTGAACTCGGCCGGGCGGGCCTCGGCGAGCAGGTCCTGGTGTGCCTCGCGGTGCTCCTTGAAGCAGCCGGTCGGATCGTGCAGCGGATAGACGGTCATGTACCGGTCGGCGAGCAGCGGCCAGCGCGGGGTGAGCTGCCGGGCCTGTGCCAGCGCCTCGTCGGCGGTCAGCACCTCGAGCTCGATCGGGACGCCGTCGACCTTGCGCAGGCTCGACTTCGGGCCGGTGCGCGGGCGGAGGGTGAGCACGACCAGGTTGACGTCGCTGGTCTCCGAGTCGTCACCGTGCGCGAGCGAGCCGCGGATCCCGACGGCGTGCACGTCGGCCGGCCAGCGGGACCGGACGGCGTCCGAGAGCCGGACGGCGAGCGCGGCACGCGGCGAGGAGGCGTCGATCTCGTCGATCACCGTCCCATTCTCGGCCCTCAGGCGGTCGGGCGACCGGGAAAGATCAGGGTCAGCGGGGTGATCTTGGCGAGCTTCCGCCACTTGGTCGCGCGCACCGCGGCGTCGGTCAGCGCGGCCAGCGCCTCGGTCCGGTCGGCGTTCTCGGTCACCGGCAGCACCACCCGCCAGGCCTGACCCACCCCGTCCTCGATCTGGACGGCGAGTTTCAGCGCCGAGGCCCGGTCCTCGACCGGGAACGGCAGCTCGTAGCCGGCCGGGGTGGGCGCGGTGCTCGCCTGCAGGCGAGCGAGCCGGTCGACCAGGTCGCCGCGGCGGACCCGGTGCTCGTCCTCGGCGGCCCGGGCCTGGTTCTGCTCGGAGCCCTCGCGCAGGTGGACACCGATCAGCCCGTACGCCCAGATGGCCGCCTCCTCGGCGGCGAGCGCGCCGGCCAGTTGCTCTTTCACGTTCGAGAAACTAGCGCAGTCCGGGAAACTAGCGCAGTGCCTCCGCGTGCGAGGCGCGAGCGGCCGCTATCGATCCGACCAGCGCGGCCCGCTCGGCCGGAGCGCTGCGGCAGGCGGCGGCCGCGGTCTTCTGCGCGGCCTGCTCGGACTTGCGCAGCGCGGCCGCGGTGTCGGCGCCGGTGGTGGCGGCCGAGGGGACCGCGCCACCGGACGGCAGGGTGGTGCCGATCACCCGGGCCAGCTCCGCGGCGTGCGCCCGGTGCGCCTCGGCGAGGGGGGTGAGTTTCGCGGCCAGGGCGGGCTGGGCCAGCGCCACCCGGGTGTGTGCCGCGGCCAGCGCCAGCGCCTCGTCCAGCAGCGGCTGCAGCGCGTCCGGGGCCGGGGCGGGCTCCGGATCGTCGTCGAAGAGGCCGCAACCGCTCAGGGTGACCAGGCCGGCCAGGGCGCCGCTCGCACCCAGCACCCGGCGGCGGGTGTGTCCTGAATCGCTCATCCGCACCGAGCCAGTCAACACCATCACCTTGGAGGATGATGTCCGGGGCCGTTGACCTGCGGAACAGGTGATTCTCCAGCGGCGACGCCAGCTCCGGAGGGCCGGCACGTTACGCTCTGCGTCAGCCGCGGGGCCACGAACTGCCCGGCGGCATATAGTCGTGGCAGCGTAATAACTAGTGAGAGGTCGAGCCCGATGACGCAGCGTGGTCGCGCCGGGGCCCGGCCCGGTGGTCGCCAGGATGGCAGGCGAGGCCAGCAGGAGACCCGGAGCACTCCGGTCGCCCCGCGCATCGACCTGACCGCCGCCCGCGCCAAGTTGCGCGCGCTGGTCGAGCCGGTGGTCACCGCGGCGGGCTACGACCTGGAGGACCTGACCCTGACCCGGGCCGGCCGCCGGTTCGTGGTCCGGGTGCTGGTGGACACGGACGGCGGGGTCGGTCTGGACGACGTGGCGATCGTCTCACGGGAGATCTCCGCCGTGCTGGACGCCGCGGACGAATCCGGCGGCGAGCTGCTGGCCGGGGAATATCAGCTGGAGGTCGGCTCACCCGGTGTGGACCGGCCGCTGACCGAGCCGCGGCACTGGCGCCGGAACACCGGCCGCCTGGTCGCGGTGAACGGCCTGACCGGCCGGGTGCTGCGCACCGACGACACCGGCGTGACGCTGGACGTGGACGGCGCCGAGCGCGAGGTGGCCTGGGCCGACCTCGGCACGGGCAAGGTCCAGATCGAGTTCAAGCGCTTGGACGAAGCCGATTTCGGCGACGAAGACGACGACACCGACGAAGAAGCCGACGAAATAGAAGACGAAGGGGAGGGCGAGGAGTGAACATCGACCTCGCGGCGCTGCGCGCCCTGGAGCGCGAGCGGGAGATCCCGTTCGAGACGATCATCTCGGCTATCGAGACCGCGCTGCTCACCGCGTACCGCCACACCGACGGGCCGGAGAGTCACGCCCGGGTGGAGATCAACCGCAAGACCGGCGTCGCCTCGGTGCTGGCGCAGGAGCTGGACGCGGACGGCACGCTGGTCCGCGAGTGGGACGACACCCCGCACGACTTCGGCCGGATCGCCGCGATGACCGCCAAGCAGGTCATCCTGCAGCGGCTCCGCGAGGCGACCGACGAGCAGCACTTCGGTGAGTACGCGGGCCGCGACGGTGATCTGATCACCGGTGTGGTGCAGGCCGACGCCGCGCGTGCCGAGAAGGGCATCGTGATCGTCGACCTGGGCAAGGTCGAGGCGGTGCTGCCGCAGTCCGAGCAGGTCCCGGGCGAGTCGTACGAGCACGGTTCCCGGCTGCGCTGCATCGTGGTGCACGTGGCCAAGGGGTTCCGCGGTCCGCAGATCACCCTGTCCCGCTCGCACCCGGCGCTGGTGAAGAAGCTGTTCGCGCTCGAGGTGCCGGAGATCGCCGACGGGACCGTGGAGATCGCCGCGATCGCGCGTGAGTCAGGTCACCGTACGAAGATCGCGGTGAAGTCGACGGTCCAGGGCGTGAACGCCAAGGGCGCCTGCATCGGCCCGATGGGCCAGCGGGTCCGCGCGGTGATGAGCGAGCTGCACGGCGAGAAGATCGACATCATCGACTGGTCGGACGACCCGGCCCAGTTCGTCGGGAACGCGCTGTCACCGGCCAAGGCGCTGCGGGTCGACGTGGTCGATCTGGCCACCCGGACGGCCCGGGTGACCGTGCCTGATTTCCAGCTGTCGCTGGCGATCGGACGGGAAGGTCAGAACGCCCGGCTCGCCGCCCGGCTCACCGGTTGGCGCATCGACATCCGGCCGGACAACGAACCCGCTCCGAGCGCGGACCGTCATGCGGCCGAGGCGGGGAACTGACCGGATACGCGGTCGCCGCGATCGAGGGGTAGACTTCTCCTCGGTCGGACCGACGCGAACCTGCGTCGGCTGCCGCAACCGCGCACCGGCCGCTTCATTACTCCGGTTCGTCGCGGCAGGATCCGAGGGAGACCTCAGGCTTCTGCCAGATCCAAACCGCCGACTGCCGGGCCGGGGAGCACATGTGCATCCCGATCCGGCCTGCTTCGCGCAGGCGGAGCGCCGTCGCGCCTTCGGGCGTGCGTTGCGTCTCACCGGTGTTGCTGACGCCGGATTGCTTGCCGAGCACATCCGAACGGTCTCCGTGCCGTCCGGAACCACCGATGACGAGGCGTCAAAGCCCCGTCACGTCCCAGCAAGGTAGGACGACCCAGATGAGCACTCGATGAAGTCCCTGAAATGACCAGGCTTCTAGTGCACGAGTGAGGTCAGTGCGGGTACTGCTCGCACGACCTCGAGATGAGGAGTGCAGTGCCAGGCAAGGCCCGCGTTCACGAGCTCGCCAAAGAGCTCGGGGTCGACAGCAAGACCGTGCTCGCCACATTGAAAGACATGGGCGAGTTCGTTAAATCCGCATCGAGCACCGTCGAGGCCCCCGTGGCTCGCCGGCTCCGTGGCGCCCTCGAGGCCGGCGGCAACGCTCCGGCGGCTCCGGCCGCTGCGGCGTCCGACTCCGCCTCGTCCGGTGGCGTCGCCACTCCGTCCGGGGCTCCGCGTCCCGGCCCGTCCGGCGCCCGGCCCGGTCCGCCGCGCCGTCCCGGCCCGCCGCCCGCTCCGGGCACGTCTGCCGCTCCGACGTCCCCGGCCGCTCCGGCGCCCGGTCCGTTCGTGCGGCCGAAGCCGGCCATGCCCGGCCGTCCGGGCCCGACGCCCGGCCCGGTCGCCAAGCCGGCCAGCGCGCACGACATCGAGGTGGCGGCCGCCGAGGCGCGCGCCTCGGCGCTGAAGGCCGAGCAGGAGGCCTCCGTCAAGGCGGCCCAGGCCGCGTCGGCAGCCCGTACCCGGGATGCCGAGCGTCGCCCCAGCCCGCAGAACCCCACCGACGCCGGCCCGCGTGGCCCGCGTCCGGGCGGTCCTGGCGGCCCCGGTGGCATGGCTCCGCGTCCGGGTTCCCCGGCCGCCGGCCGCGCCGGTGGCAACCAGCCCGGCCAGGGTGGTCCCCGTCCGGGTCCGGCCGGTGGCGCTCCGCGTCCCCCGGCCCGTGGTCCGGGTAACAACCCGTTCGGTGTCTCCGGTGGTGCCGCGCAGCGGCCGTCGCCGTCTCAGATGCCGCGTCCCAACCAGCCCGGCATGCCGCCGCGCCCGAGCCCGGCCTCGATGCCGCCTCGGCCCAGCCCGGCGTCCATGCCCTCGCAGCGGCCCGCCGGTCCCGGTGGCGCCGGTCGCGGTGGTCCCGGTGGCGGCGCTGGCCGTCCCGGTGGTCCCGGTGCGGGTCGTGGCGGTCCCGGTGGCGGTGGCGGTGGCTTCCGTCCGGGTGGTCCCGGTGCCGGTGCCGGTGGCGGTTTCCGTCCCGGTGGCGGTGGCGGCGGCGGTTTCCGTCCCGGTGGTGGCGGCGGTGCCGGCGGTGGCGGTGGCTACCGTGGTGGCCCCGGCGGCGGTACCGGTGGTCCGGCCAGCTCGGGTGCTCCGGGTCGTCCCGGTGGCGCCGGTGGCCGTGGTCGCGGTGGCGGTGCGGCGGGTGCCTTCGGGCGTCCCGGTGGCCGGCCGACCCGTGGCCGGAAGTCGAAGAAGCAGCGTCGTCAAGAGTTTGACAACCTGTCTGCCCCGCAGATGAGCTCCGGCGCTCCGCGTGGTCAGGGCCAGGAGATCCGGCTCTCCCGCGGCGCGTCGCTCTCCGACTTCGCCGACAAGATCAACGCGAACCCGGGCTCGCTCGTCCAGGAGATGTTCAACCTGGGTGAGATGGTCACGGCGACGCAGTCGTGCTCCGACGACACCCTGGGCCTCCTCGCCGAGCACCTCGGCTTCGAGCTCCAGATCGTCAGCCCCGAGGACGAGGACCGTGAGCTCCTGTCGCGGTTCAACATCGACCTCGACGCCGAGGTGGCCGAGGACCGTCTGGTCATTCGTCCGCCGGTGGTGACCGTCATGGGTCACGTCGACCACGGTAAGACGAAGCTGCTCGACGCGATCCGCAAGACCAACGTGGTCGCCGGCGAAGCGGGTGGCATCACCCAGCACATCGGTGCCTACCAGGTCGTCGTCCCGCACCAGGGCGAAGAGCGCGCGATCACCTTCATCGACACCCCGGGTCACGAGGCGTTCACCGCCATGCGTGCTCGTGGTGCCCAGGTGACCGACATCGTGATCCTCGTGGTCGCGGCCGACGACGGCGTCATGCCGCAGACGGTCGAGGCGTTGAACCACGCCAAGGCGGCCGGTGTGCCGATCGTGGTCGCGGTCAACAAGGTCGACAAGCCGGACGCCAACCCGGACAAGGTCCGGCAGCAGCTGACGGACTACGGCCTGCTCGCCGAGGAGTACGGCGGCGACACGATGTTCGTGAACGTGGCCGCGAAGCCGGGTATCGGCATCGACGAGCTGCTCGAGGCGATCCTGCTGACCGCCGACGCGTCGCTGGAGCTCACCGCTCCGATCGACGGGCCGGCGCAGGGTGTCGCGGTCGAGGCGCACCTCGACAAGGGCCGCGGTGCGGTCGCGACCGTCCTGGTCCAGAAGGGCACGCTGCGGGCCGGCGACTCGATCGTGGCGGGTGGCGCGCACGGTCGCGTCCGCGCCATGCTCGACGAGAACGGCAACAACGTCGCCGAGGCCGGTCCGGCCCGTCCCGTGCTGGTCCTGGGTCTGACGTCGGTGCCCAGCGCCGGCGACACGTTCCTGGCGGCCGCGGACGACCGTACGGTCCGGCAGATCGCCGAGCAGCGGCAGGCTCGCCGTCGTGCGGCCTCGTTCGCCAACTCGGGTGCCAAGGCCACTCTCGAGACGCTCATGGCCCAGCTGAAGGAGGGCGAGAAGACCTCGCTCACGCTGGTCATCAAGGGCGACAGCTCGGGTTCGGTCGAGGCTCTCGAAGACGCGCTGTTCAAGATCGAGATCCCGGACGAGATTCAGCTCAAGGTCATCCACCGCGGTGTCGGTGCGATCACCGAGAGCGACGTCAACCTGGCGTCGGCCTCGTCCGAGCAGACCGCGACGATCATCGGCTTCAACGTCCGGGCCTCCAGCAAGGTCAAGGAAATGGCCGACCGCGCCAGCGTGGAGATCCGCTACTACAGCGTGATCTACCAGGCCATCGAGGAGATCGAGGCGGCGCTCAAGGGCCTGCTCAAGCCGGAGTACGAGGAGGTCGAGCTGGGCACCGCGGAGATCCGCGAGGTCTTCCGCTCGTCCAAGATCGGCCTCATCGCCGGCTGTATCGTCCGGTCGGGCCTGCTCCGTCGCAACACCAAGGCGCGCATCCTCCGGGAAGGCACCGTGGTGGCGGACAACGTCACGATCAGCTCGCTCAAGCGGTTCAAGGACGACGCGACCGAGGTCCGCGAGGGCTTCGAGTGTGGTCTGACGCTGCAGGGCTTCGGCACGCCGCAGATCGGCGACGTGATCGAGACCTGGGAGATGCGGGAGAAGCCGCGGGCGTAAGGCCCCGCTGAGTTTCTGGTGGCCCCGGCGCTTCGGCGTCGGGGCCGCTTCTTTTCCGGTACGCCGTGAGCGTCACCCCCGAGCCCCGGATTTGGGGCGGCGCGGCCGGGGCTGGGAGGATGTGCGGCATGTCCCGCTACGCCATGTTGCTCGCTCCGTCCGCCAACCGTGTCTACGCCGACCAGGCGTCCCGCATGTCCCAGGCGGAGCTGGCCGCGTTCGCGCCGGTGCTCTCCAGCGAGCTGGACGAGATCGGGCTGGCCGTGATCGGCGGGGTGGAGTACGTGACGTTCACCGCCGCCCTGAGCGCGCGGGACGTCGCCTACCTGAGCAACCTGTCGTCGGCCTACGCCCTGTTCGAGCTGCTCGACGGCGACCTGCTGCGCCCGGTCACGATGACCGCGCTGGCGCAGTACGACAGCGACCTGATCACCATCCCGAAGTACGCCGGGAAGACCAACGAGCAGTTCACCAAGCTCGTGCTGAACCTGACCCTGCTCGCCTCGGCCTCGGCGGAGAAGATGCTCGACGGTCACCTCACCGTGCTCGACCCGCTCTGCGGCCGCGGCACCACGCTCAACCAGGCGCTGATGTACGGCTACGACGCGGTGGGCGTGGAGATCGACGGTAAGGACGTCGAGGCGTACAAGCTGTTCCTGCAGACGTGGCTGAAGCGCAAGCGGCTCAAGCACACCGCCGAGCTGGTGCCGATGCGCCGCCAGGGTCGCCGGGCCGCCCGCCGGCTGGAGGTCACCATGGCCGCCAGCAAGGACGACCACAAGGCCGGCGCGGTGCAGAAGCTGACGGTGCTGGAGGCCGACACCACCCAGCTGGACGGGCTGATCCGCGGCAACTTCGCGGACGTGCTGGTGACCGACCTGCCGTACGGGGTGGCGCACGGCTCCTACGACGACAACGGCGGGATCTCCCGGCGCCCGCTGGACCTGCTGGAGCGGGCCGTGCCGGAGTGGCTGCCGCTGCTGCGCCCGGGCGGCGCGATCGGGCTGTCCTGGAACACCAAGGTCGCCCGGCGGGAGCTCGCCGAGGACATCCTGCTGGCGGCCGGTCTGGAACTCGTCGAGCACGCGCCGCTGGCGCACCGGGTCGACCAGGGCATCGAGCGCGACGTGGTGGTGGCCCGGAAAACGAGCTGACCAGCGGCGGGCCGGGGCGTAGCCTGTCTCGCTGATGTATACCGAGACTGCAGTCTTCGACCTGCTCCTGCCCGGCGACTCCCGGTCCTTGAAGCAGAAACGTTCGTACCTCCGCCCGATCATCGCGATGCTGAAGAAGTTCGAGGTGAGCGTCGCCGAGGTCGGTTTCCACGACTTGCACGGCCGGGCGCAGGTCGGGGTGGCCATCGTCGCGCCCGATCCCGCGCAGGCGCGCGCGGTGATCGACACCTGCGAGAACCAGATGGCCGGTCGCCCGGAAATCGAATTGCTCTCGGTCAGGCGTCGCCTCTACGGCGACGACGACTGAGTACGCCCGTCATGGGCAAAACCAGGTAGTGGCCAGGCAATGTCGCCTGGGTACGCTTCACCAGTTGGGCGGGGTCATGAAACCCGCGGGTTACACAGTCGGAGGTGGGCGAGATGTCGGATCCGGCCAAGACGCGTCGGCACGCGGAGCGTATCCGTGAGCTGGTGGCTTCGCTGGTGCGGGAGATCAAGGATCCCCGCCTCGGCATGGTGACGATCACGGACGCCCGGATCACCGGTGACCTCCGTGAGGCGACCGTTTTCTATACCGTCCTGGGTGACGTGGTCGAGCAGGCCGGCACCGCGGCGGCGCTGGAGAGCGCCAAGGGGATGCTGCGCACCCGGGTCGGTCACGCGCTCAAGCTGCGGCACTCACCGAGCCTGGCGTTCAAGCTCGACAACGTGCTCGACAACGTCAAGGAGATCGACGATCTCCTGGCCGCGGCGAAGCACCGCGACGAGGAGATCGAGCGGCTCGCGGCCGGCAAGGAGTACGCCGGCGAGCCGGACCCGTACAAGAGCGACGAGGACGAGGACGAGGTCGACGACGACGAGGATGAGTCCGAGCGGGTCGGTGCCCGCAAGGAAATCGGGTGACCGAGTCGTCCAGCGGGCCTGCCGCCGAGCAGTGGGACGCCGCCGTCGCGGCGGTCCGCGCGCTCGGCGGTGACGCCGAGATCCAGCTGATCTGCCACGTGAGCCCGGACGGGGACGCGCTCGGCAGCATGCTCGGTTTCGGGCTGGGGCTGCGACGGCTCGGGTATTCGCGGGTCCGGGCGACGTTCCCGGGCGACTTCCGGGTGCCCGATCCGTACGCCGAAATGCCGGGCCTCGAGCTGCTGGTGCCGGAAGCGGACAGCTTTCCGGAGCCCGCCCTGGTCCTGGTCTTCGACGTGGCCAGTGAGTCACGGCTCGGTGGCCTCGCGGCCCTGGTCGAGGCCGCGCCGGTCAGCGTGGTCGTCGACCACCACGCGTCGAACACCGGGTTCGGCACGATCCGGCTGGTGGACCCGCACGCCGCGGCCACCTCGGTGCTCGCCGAGCAGCTGATCACCCGGCTCGGGGTGCCGCTGGACGCGGAGATCGCCGAGTGCTTCTACGTCGCGCTGGCGACCGACACCGGCTCGTTCAAGTTCGACATGACCACGGTGGCGGTGCACGAGCTGGCCGCCCGGCTGATCGCCACCGGGCTGCGGCCCGGTGACATCTCCCGGCGGATCTTCGACACCAAGCCGTTCGGCGCGATGAAACTCGCCGGCGAGGTGCTCGGCCGGGCGGTGCTGGATCCGGCCGCGGCCGGCGGGCTCGGTCTGGTCTGGACATATGCCACGCTGGCCGACCTGGCCCGGCACGCGCAGCCGCCCTACGTGCTGGACACCCTGATCGACCCGGTCCGCTCGGTCGCCGAGGCGGACGTGACGGTGCTGGTCAAGGAGATCGCCGACGGGCAGTGGGCGGTGTCGCTGCGCAGCAAGGGTGCTGTCGACGTGAGCCGCCTGGCCATCTCGCAGGGTGGCGGGGGTCACCGCCTGGCCGCCGGCTTCACCGGTCACGGTGCTGCGGGTGACGTGGTGGACACGGTGCGTCGGCTTCTTGACGATTATCTGACCTGACGCTGTTTCAACAGCTCATAGGGGGTCGCCCGAAGGGGTGGCCCCCTTCTTTTCTTCCCGGATCCCGGGATCCCACCCTGCGCGGGGCTGACTGAACGTTAGTTTGAGTGCTGAACGGTGATTTGGTTTCGTGCGGCTGACACCTCCGCCACCGCGAGACCGCGAGCCCACCCGGGTCCACCGCCCCGGGCGCGTCACCTCCGCCAGGCGTCCGGCGATCCCGGACCGGCCTCTCGTGACGCTCTGCTCGACCGCTCCCGGGCGCCCGCTGCGCGGTGCGCCCCACCCAAACTTTGGAAGGAACCACTCTCATGGCCGCCAAGCCGAAGCCGCAGCCCACCGACGACGCCGCCCGTGAGCAGGCGCGTCGCGCGCTGCAGACCTCACTGGACACGCGTCAGTAGGCTGTAAGGCCTCAACTGGGCTTGTAACCCTTACCGCTGGGCGGGCATCATGGGACACCATGAGCCTGTCCGTCCAGTCCTCCGCCAGCACCAGGCAGATCGCCAAGCTCGCCCTGCCGGCGCTCGTGGTGCTCGCCGCCGAACCGCTCTACGTCCTGGTGGACACCGCGGTGGTCGGCCACCTCGGCCCGGTCCCGCTGGCCGCGGTCGCCGTCGGTGGCACGGTGATGTCGGTCGCCGTCTGGTTCGGGACGCTGATGGCGTACGGGACGACCGGACGCGCCGCCCGCCGCTTCGGCGCGGGTGACCGCCCGGCCGCCGTCGCCGAGGGTGTCCAGGCGTCCTGGCTGGCGCTCGGCCTCGGCCTGCTGCTCGTCGTGCTCGGCACGGTCTTCGCCGGCCCGGTCGCGCACGCGCTGGCCGGTAACCCGGAGACCGCCGACGCCGCGGCCGGCTGGCTGCGGATCGCCGTCCTCGGCGCGCCCGGGCTGATGCTCGCGGCGGCCGGCAACGGCTGGATGCGCGGCGTGCAGAACACCCGCCGCCCGCTGATCATCGTGCTCGGCGCGAACGTCTTCTCCGCGGTCCTCTGCCCGGTGCTGGTCTACCCGGCCGGGCTGGGCCTGACCGGCTCGGCGATCGCGAACGTGACCGCGCAGTCGGTCGGTGGCGCGCTCTTCCTGTGGTCGCTGATCCGCGAGACCCGGCAGCTGCGCCCGGTGCCGTCGGTGATCGTCCAGCAGGTGGTGCTCGGCCGCGACCTGCTGATCCGGGGCGCCGCGTTCCAGGCCTGCTTCCTCTCCGCGACCGCAGTCGCGTCCCGCTTCGGCGTCGCCGCGGTCGGCGCGCACCAGATCGCGCTGCAGCTGTGGTTCTTCGCCGCGCTGGTGCTGGACGCGGTGGCGATCGCCGCGCAGTCGCTGGTCGGCGCGGCGCTCGGGGCCGGCGACGTGGACCAAGCCAAGGACGTCGCCCGCCGGGTGACGCTCGCCGGCGGTGCGGCCGCGGTGGTCTTCGCGGCGCTGGTGGCGGCCGGCGCCTCGGTGATCCCGGGCTGGTTCACCGGTGACCCGTCGGTGCGCGAGCAGACCGCGGTGATCTGGCCGTGGTTCGTCGGGCTGCTGCCGTTCGCCGGGGTGGTCTACGCGCTGGACGGGGTGCTGATCGGCGCCGGCGACATCGCCTACCTGCGGACCACCACGATCCTCGGCGCGCTGTGCGGCTTCCTGCCGATGATCTGGCTGGCGTATGCCCTGGACCTCGGCCTGGGTGGGGTCTGGGCCGGCCTGGCGCTGTTCGTCATGGTCCGCCTGGTCGCGACGGTCACCCGCTGGCGCTCCCCGCGATGGTTGGTGGTCGGCGCCACCCGCTGAGCGCGGGCCGCTTGCGGTCCCGGCTGGTGCTCAGGGGTGCCTCACAAGCCGTGAGGCACCCCTGAGCACCAGCCGGGAGACCTGCGGCCGCGAGGCAGCGGTGGGGGCCGGCGGGGTGGGCCATAGGGTGGGCGGGTGAACGTGGATGGACTGATCGTGGTGGACAAGCCGGCCGGGATGACGTCGCACGACGTGGTCTCGCGGATCCGGCGGCTGGCCAAGACCCGCCGGGTGGGGCACGGCGGGACGCTGGACCCGATGGCGACCGGAGTGCTGATCATCGGGGTGAACCGGGCCACCCGGCTGCTGACCTATGTGATCGGGTCGGAGAAGAGCTACGCCGGGACGATCCGGCTGGGCCAGTCGACGGTCACCGACGACGCCGAGGGTGACGTCACCACGACCGCGTCCACGGCCGGGGTGACCGACGAGGCGATCCGGGCCGGGCTGGCCGTCCAGGTCGGCGAGATCGACCAGGTGCCGAGTGCGGTCAGCGCCATCAAGATCAACGGGCAGCGGGCGTACAAGCGGGTGCGCGACGGCGAGACCGTGGAGATCCCGGCCCGGCGGATCACCGTGCACCGGCTCGAGGTGCTGGACATCCGCCGCCCGGACGGCGCCGACGTGATCGACATCGACGTGGACGTGACCTGTTCGTCCGGCACCTACATCCGGGCCATCGCCCGGGATCTGGGGACTTCGCTCCAGGTGGGCGGTCATCTCACGGCTCTGCGGCGTACGGCGGTGGGCGGGCTGACCCTGGACGCCGCGCTCACCCTGGAACAGCTCGAGGAACGGGCGCCCGACGTGATCGGGCTGCCGATCTCGGACGCCGCCCGGCGCGCGTTCCCGGAGCGGGTGGCCACCGAGGAGGAGACCCGGGTGCTGCGGCACGGCGGGCCGCTGGCGACGGTGGGCATCGACGGTCCGTACGCGGTCTTCTCCCCGGAGGGCGAGGTCCTGGCGATCGTCAGCGAGCGGGACGGCCGGGCCCGCGCCGAGATCGTCCTGCTCCCGGCCTGACCCGCCTGCTCCGGCCCGGCTGGTCATGGGGGCCCTTATGGAGGGTCGATAAGGGCGCTGAGAGCCAGCCGGGGCGGTGGGGCGCGGCTGGGGCGGTGGTGGCGCGGACGTGGCGCGGCCTCACGGGCGGGACCCGGCTCGTAGCCTGCGGACGAGCGCTCCGTACGCGTACCAAAAGGGGGGTTAAGGGCGCAGGTGGCGGGCGACCGTGGCGACCAGGTCGGCGGCGGCGTAGGGCTTGTCGAGGAAGTCGTCGCAGCCGGCGTCCAGGGCGGCCTTCTGGTCCTGCGGCAGGACGCTGGCGGTCACCGCGACCACCACCGGTTTCGGGCGGTCCGGGGGCGGGTCGCCGGCCTTGAGCTCGCGGGCCAGGGTCAGGCCGTTGCCGTCGGGCAAGTTCAGGTCCAGCAGGATCAGGTCCACCTCGGTGTCGTCCAGCCGGTCGCGGGCCTCCCTCAGGGTGGTGGCGTCGACCAGCTCGGCGTTGCGGACCGCGTCCACACCGGCGCGGGACAGCACCGCCTTGACCAGCATGCGGTTCAGTTCCTCGTCCTCGACGAGGAGGATGCGGCGCCGGTCGGTCACGGGTTCTCCTTCGGAACTGCGGTCCCGGACGTCGCCGGGGTGAGGAGGGCGGACTCGGGCGGGTGTGCGGTGCCGGAGAAGCGGCCGGGCAGGCCCGGCACCGCGCCGCGCAACGGGAGGGCGAGCGGGATGCTGCCGGCCGCCGGGTGCGCGCCGCTGGTGGTGCGCCGGGCCGCCGGATGCGCCGGGTGGTGCGGGAGGCCCGGGTGGTACGCCGCCGGGTGCCGGCCGAGCAGCGGCGCCAGGCTGTCCCAGCCCGCGCCGCCGGCCATCGCCTCGGCGACCACGCCACCGGCCATCGCGGTCGCGATCAGCGGTGCGGTGTCACCGGGCTCGCGCTCGGACAGGGCCGCCGCGCTGAGGCCGAGCACCGGGGTGTGCCGCCCGGACGGGTCCTGCTCGATCGCGGCGAGCAGGCTGAAGCCGTCCACCGACGGGGACTGCATGTCGCAGACGATCAGGTCGAAGCTCTCCGCGCGGCTGCGGGCCAGCCCGTCCCGGCCGTCGGCGCAGGCCACCACGTCGGCGCCGCCGGCCCGCAGGCCGTCCTCGATCGCCTGGCGGACCGCGTCGTCGTGGTCGATCACCAGCACCCGCGGCGCCGGCCGGGTGGCGATCGCGTTGGCCAGCGCGGTGAGCAGGGCCGGCTGGTCGACCGGCTTGACGAAGTAGTCGTGCGCGCCGAGGGCCAGCCCGGCCGCGGCCTCGTCCAGGATGCTGACGAAGAAGACCGGTACGGCGGCCAGCCCGGCGTCCGTCTTCAGCCGCCGGATCACCTCCCAGCCGGAGATGCCGGGCAGCTCCACGTCGAGCACGATGGCGTCCGGCCGGTGTGCCCGGGCCACCGCCAGCCCGCTCTCCCCGGTGCCGGCCACCTCGACGCGGTACCCGGCGTTGTTCAGCTGGGTCTGCATCAGCTCGGCGGAGTGCGGGTCGTCCTCGATCAGCAGCACGTACGGCGAGTTCGTGGCGCCCGCGGCGGTCGGCTGGGTCACCGGTGCCTCAGGTAGTCGTACGGTGAAACAACTGCCCTGGCCCGGAGCGGACCGCAAGGTGATCTCGCCGCGCTGGGCCTGCACCATCCGGCGGGTCAGCGCCAGGCCCAGCCCGGTGCCGGCCTGCCGCCGATCGGGGTCGCCGACCTGCTGGAACTCCTCGAAGACACGCTCCGTGTCGTCGGCCGCGATGCCCACGCCGGTGTCGGTCACGGTGATCGTCACCTGGTCGTCCGCGGCACCGGTGGCGATCGTGACGGTGCCCTCGGCCGGGGTGAACTTGATCGCGTTGGAGAGCAGGTTCTCCACCACCTGCCGCAGGCGGAGCCGGTCGGCCAGCGCGGTGACCGGGGTCAGCTCGGTCCGTACGGTCAGTTTCTTCTCCGCGAACAGCGGCGCGAGCGTGGTGAGCAGCTCCTCGATCGCGGTGTCCACCCGGACCGGCGCGACCCGCAGGTCCATCCGGCCGGCCTCCACCTTCGCCAGGTCCAGGATGTCGTTGATCAGGCCGAGCAGGTGCCGCCCGCTGCTGTGGATGTGGTCGACCCAGTCGGCCGGCACCCGGCGGCGGTCGCCCTCCGGCTCCTCCAGGCGCATCAGGTCGCTGAACCCGATGATCGCGTTGAGCGGGGTGCGCAGCTCGTGGCTCATGTTCGCCAGGAAGTTGCTCTTCGCCTCGTTCGCCCGGGTCAGCGCCTCGACCGAGTTGCTGAGCTCGGACCCCAGCCGGCGCTCGCGGACCGTCACGGCCTGGCGTTCGGCGAGGATGCCGGCCTGGCCGCCGAGCTCGGCCAGCAGGCCCAGGTCGTCGTCGCTGAACAGGTTGCGGTACCGGTTGAGCAACAGCACCCAGCCGGTCACGTCCGGCGGGACCGGCATCGGCAGCACGGTGACGAAATCGGCGCGCAGCCCGGCGCCGAAGTGCCGGACCAGCGCCGGGTCACCCTCGCGCAGCCGCAGCGGGCGGCCGGGGCGGACCAGCGCGGCCAGGTCGGCCTGGATCGGCTCGTCCGGCACGTCGAGCGGCGGCCCGGCGTACCCGATCTGCTCCAGCGAGCCGTCCGGCAGCGTGTGGTGGGGCAGCAGCACGGCGACCGCGTCCGCGCCGGTCTGCTCCAGCATGATCTCCGCGTACGTCTGCCAGACCTGCTCGGGGGAGTCGGCCGGCCCGTGCAGCAGCCGCCGGGTGATCGACTGGGCGGCGCTGGCCGAGGAGAGCCGGCGCAGCCAGTCCGGCGGCACGAACGCGAGCAGGTAGCCGAGGCCGCTGGCCAGGGCGAGGAACCGGCTGACCGCCCGGGCCGGCGAGTCGCCGTCCGGGGCCGCGCCGATCAGCATCACCATCACGCCGAACACCAGGGTGGCGCCGGCCGCGGTCATCAGCCGGACCCGGTTCGTGCCGGTACGCATACGTGCCTTGCCGAACAGCAGGGCGGCCGCGCTGATCTCGGCGGCCAGGAAGTAGACCACCGCCACGCCGATCAGCCCGGGCGGCAGCGGCCGGGGGAGCACCGCCAGCGGGACCGCCAGGGCCACGTAGCCTGCCAGCGTGGCGCCGATCAGCGCCCGGGACACGTGCCGCAGCCGACCGGCCAGGCGCATGGTGAGGTAGGGCTGGGCCATCAGCGGTATCGCGGTGAGCGCGCCGGTCCAGGCCGGCCGGCTGCCGATGGTCTGCCACAGCACGTCCGCGCCGAAGGCCAGCGTGCACGGGCCGAAGACCAGGGTGACGTCACCCTGCAGCGGGTCGCGGCGGCGTAGGTATCCGAGCAGCGCGCGCAGGAAGAGCACCGCGAAGGTGATCTCCGCGGCGAGCAGCACTAGGCCGGTCCACTCGACGCTCATATCGGTGTCAATCGTACCTATCCGGGCGCGCCCGAGGGGGGATACGCCGTCTCTGGGCGATCGATACGCTAGGGCTGACAACTGGGTGGAGGAGCTTTCGATGCAGCGGTGGCGGGGGTTAGAGGCGGTCCCCGGTGGCTGGGGCCGGTCGGTCGTGACCATCGGCGTCTTCGACGGCGTGCACCGCGGTCACCAGGCGATCATCGGGCACGCGGTGAAACGGGCCCGGGACCTGGGCCTGCAGTCGGTGGTGCTGACGTTCGACCCGCACCCGGCCGAGGTGGTCCGCCCGGGTTCGCACCCGGCGGTGCTGACCGAGCCGGTGCGCAAGGCCGAGCTGATCGAGCAGCTCGGGGTGGACGCGCTGTGCGTGGTGCCGTTCACTGCGGCGTTCTCGCAGCTCGACCCGAACGAGTTCGTGCACGACGTGCTCGTCGAGTCGCTGCACGCGGCCGACGTGGTGATCGGTGACAACTTCCGGTTCGGGCACAAGGCCGCGGGTGACGCGGCGCTGCTGGAGAGCCTGGGCACGACGTTCGGGTTCACCGTCGAGGATGCTCCGCTGGTCTCGGCGGACGGGGTGGTGTTCTCCTCGACGTACATCCGCAGCTGTGTGGACGCCGGGGACGTGCGGGCCGCGGCGGTGGCGCTCGGCCGGCCGCACCAGGTGGCCGGTGTGGTGGTCCGCGGCGATCAGCGCGGCCGCGAACTCGGTTTCCCGACCGCCAATCTGATGACGCATCGCTATGCCGCGGTGCCGGCCGACGGCGTTTATGCGGCCTGGCTCACGCGCAGCGGTGAGAATGCCGGCCGGTGGGCGGCGAGCGTGTCGATCGGCACCAATCCCACCTTCTCCGGGCGGGAACGGCGGGTGGAGGCCTACGCTCTCGACTTCGAGGGTGACCTCTATGGCGAGCGGGTCAGCCTGGACTTCGTGGCGCACCTTCGAGAACAGCGCACATACGATTCCATCGATCCGCTTATCGCGCAGATCCGGGCTGACGTGGAAGAGACCCGCGTGTTGCTCCGATAACCCCCTGGTAGGGTTTAACCGTCGTATGGATTATTCGACACCGGTCCTGCTGTGCTTCAACCGGCATGACGCTGCACCAAGCATGGCCTGCCCGACGCCGCGGGTCGCAGGATCGTTGATTCGGCAACACAGAAGTTCGGAGATCATGGCGCTCGACCAAGAGACCAAAACCAAGATCATGGGTGAGTACGCGACCAAGGAAGGCGACACTGGTTCGCCCGAGGTTCAGGTCGCGATGCTGACCAAGCGGATCGCCGACCTGACCGAGCACCTGAAGCTGCACAAGCACGACCACCACAGCCGTCGTGGTCTGCTGCTGCTCGTCGGTCAGCGCCGCCGCCTGCTGAACTACGTTCAGAAGAAGGACATCGCCCGCTACCGGACGCTCATCGAGCGCCTCGGCCTGCGTCGATAGTTTCACCCCGGGAGCGGCTTCGGCCGCTCCCGGCGCACCACCCCACGGACCCGCGCGGCTCTCACACCGGCAGCACCGGTCTCCGGTAGTGGTTCCCAGGCAGACATACCTGGGTACTTCGATCGAAGACCGGCCTTCTGAACCGCGCTGTAGACCGCCGGGTCCCTCGACGAAGAGGAGCACTTCACTTGACAGAGCAATCCGCTCTCGGCACCGAATCTCGCACCGCCGTCATCGACAACGGGTCGTTCGGCACCCGCGAGATCGTTTTCTCCACCGGCCGCCTTGCCAAGCAGGCTGCCGGTTCGGTGATCGTCCAGCTGGGCGACACCACCGTTCTCTCCGCGACCACGGCCGGCAAGACGCCGAAGGAGCACTTCGACTTCTTCCCGCTGACCGTCGACGTCGAGGAGCGGATGTACGCCGCGGGCCGCATCCCCGGCTCGTTCTTCCGGCGTGAGGGCCGTCCCAGCGAGGACGCCATCCTCACCTGCCGCCTGATCGACCGGCCGCTGCGCCCGTCGTTCACCAAGGGCCTGCGCAACGAGGTCCAGGTCGTCGAGACGGTTCTCGCCCTCGACCCGCAGCACCCGTACGACGTCGTGGCCATGAACGCCGCCTCGATGTCCACCAAGCTCTCCGGCCTGCCGTTCAGCGGCCCGGTCGGTTCGACCCGCGTCGCGCACGTCGAGGGCCAGTGGGTCGCGTTCCCGACCCTCGAGGAGCTCGAGCGGGCCACCTTCGACATGGTGGTGGCCGGCCGGGTCCTGGCCGACGGCGACGTCGCGATCATGATGGTCGAGGCCGAGGCCACCCCGCACGCGATCAAGCTGATCCAGGCCGGCGCCGTCGCGCCGACCGAGGAGGTCGTGGCGAGTGGCCTGGAGGCCGCCAAGCCCGCGATCCGCGAGCTGTGCCGCGCGCAGAGCGAACTGGCCGAGGTGGCCGCCAAGCCGGTCGCCGAGTACCCGGTCTTCCTGGACTACCAGGACGACGTCTACTCCGCGGTGGTCGAGGCCGTTCGCGGCGAGACCGCCGAGGCGCTGACCATCGCCGGCAAGGCCGAGCGCGAGGAAGCCCTGGACCGGATCAAGGCCAAGGCGCACGAGCTGCTCGACTCCCGGTTCGAGGGTCGCGAGAAGGAGATCAGCGCGGCGTTCCGCTCGGTCACCAAGTCCGAGGTCCGGGCGCGCGTGCTGCGCGACCAGATCCGGATCGACGGCCGTGGCCCGCGTGACATCCGTGGGCTGTCCGCCCAGGTCGGCGTGCTGCCGCGGGTGCACGGCTCGGCGCTGTTCGAGCGCGGCGAGACCCAGATCCTGGGTGTCACCACGCTGAACATGCTGCGCCTGGAGCAGTCGCTGGACACTCTCGCTCCCGAGAAGACCAAGCGCTACATGCACAACTACAACTTCCCGCCGTACTCGACCGGTGAGACCGGCCGGGTCGGCTCGCCGAAGCGGCGTGAGATCGGCCACGGTGCGCTGGCCGAGCGCGCGCTCGTCCCGGTGCTGCCGTCGCGCGAGGAGTTCCCCTACGCGATCCGTCAGGTCTCCGAGGCGCTCAGCTCGAACGGCTCGACCTCGATGGGTTCGGTCTGCGCCTCGACGCTGGCTCTGCTCAGCGCCGGTGTGCCGCTGAAGGCCCCGGTCGCCGGTATCGCGATGGGTCTGATCTCGGACGAGGTCGACGGCAAGACCGAGTACATCGCGCTGACCGACATCCTCGGTGCCGAGGACGCGTTCGGTGACATGGACTTCAAGGTCGCCGGCACCAGCGAGTTCGTCACCGCCCTGCAGCTGGACACCAAGCTCGACGGCATCCCGTCGGACGTGCTGGCCGGCGCGCTGCAGCAGGCGCACGAGGCTCGCGCCACGATCCTCGCCGTGATGACCGCCGCGATCGAGGCTCCGGCCGAGATGAGCGAGTACGCGCCGCGGGTCACCACCGTGAAGATCCCGGTCGACAAGATCGGCATGGTGATCGGGCCGAAGGGCCAGACCATCAACGCGATCCAGGACGAGACCGGCGCCGACATCTCGATCGAGGACGACGGCACGATCTACGTCGGCGCGACGAACGGCCCGGCCGCTCAGGCCGCGGTCGAGCGGATCAACGCGATCGCCAACCCGACGATGCCGAAGGCCGGCGACCAGTTCCTCGGCACCGTGGTGAAGACGGCCGCGTTCGGCGCCTTCATCTCGCTGCTGCCGGGCCGCGACGGCCTGCTGCACATCTCCAAGGTGGGCGACGGCAAGCGGGTCGACAAGGTTGAGGACTTCCTCAACGTCGGCGACCGGGTCGAGGTCAAGATCGCCGAGATCGACGCTCGCGGCAAGATCTACCTGGACAAGGTCAAGCCGGAGGGCGCCGAGGCGCCCGCCGCCGCTCCGGCCGCCGCGCCCGCCGAGGGTGCCGCAGCCGAGGGTGGCCGCCCGCCCCGCGAGGACCGCGGTCCCCGTGGCGAGGGTGGTGGCGAGCCCCGCCGTCGCCGGGCCCGCCCGGCCGGTGGCGAGCGCCGCGACTAAGTGACAGCGAACAACCGCGGGCCGGCCGAGAGGCCGGCCCGCGTTGCTACCCCATCCAACCACCCCGCCGCCGCCCTAAAACGGATGAAAACCTCCATCCTGCAAGACGGTGTGCGGCGAACCGTCCTGCCCAGTGGCCTGCGCATCATCACCGAGGTGATCCCGCACACCCGCAGTGCCGCTCTCGGCATCTGGGTCGGGATCGGCTCCCGGGACGAGACCCCGGCCATGTCCGGCGCCTCGCACTTCCTGGAACACCTGCTCTTCAAGGGCACCCACAAGCGCACCGCCATGGAGATCTCCTCGGAGATCGAGGCGGTGGGCGGCGAGACCAACGCCTTCACCACGAAGGAGTACACCTGCTACTACGCGCGGGTGCTCGACAGTGACCTGTCGCTGGCGGTCGACGTGCTGGTGGACGCGGTGGCCGACTCGCTGCTCGAGCCGGCCGACGTGGAGACCGAACGTGGCGTGATCCTCGAGGAGATCGCCATGCACGAGGACGAGCCGGGCGACGAGGTGCACGACATCTTCGCCGAGGCGATCTACGGCAGCCACCCGCTCGGCCGGCTGATCTCCGGCACCCCGGAGTCGGTCACCCCGATGACCCGGAACCAGATCGACTCCTTCTACCGGCGCCGGTACAAGGCGCCGGAGGTGGTGGTCGCCGCGGCCGGGAACCTGGACCACGCCACGGTGGTCCGGCTGGTGCGCAAGGCGCTGGCCGGCAGCCCGCTGGACACCGGCGACGCCGCACCGGCCAAGCCGCGGGCCGCGGACAAGCGGGTCCGGGTCCTGAAGCCGCAGAACGTGGTCGTGCACCGGGACACCGAGCAGGCGCACATCGTGCTCGGCGGCGCCGGCATGAGCCGGTACGACGAGCGCCGGTTCGCCATGGGCGTGCTCAACAACGTCCTCGGCGGCGGCATGTCCAGCCGTCTCTTCCAGGAGATCCGGGAGAAGCGGGGCCTGGCCTACTCGGTGTACTCGTACGCCGCCCAGTACGCCGACTCCGGGCTGTTCGGCGTCTACGCCGGCTGCGCTCCGGGCAAGGCCGGCGAGGTGCTCGACCTGATCCGGACCGAACTCGAACGGGTGGCCGAGAGCGGAATCACCCCCGACGAGCTGGTCCGCGGCAAGGGCATGGTCAAGGGCTCGTACGTCCTGGGCCTCGAGGACACCGGCTCGCGGATGAGCCGGCTGGCCAAGTCCGAGCTGCTGCACGGCGACCTGATGGGCGTGGACGAGCTGCTCGGCCGGGTCGACGCGGTGACACTCGCCGATGTCGGGCAGGTGGCCGCGGATCTGCTCACCCGCAAACACTCCCTGGCCGTGGTGGGGCCGTTCGACGAGGGCGCGTTTCCCCCTGGTTAACCTTGCCCGGTGACGACGCTGGAGACCCCGCCCGATACGCCTGCCGCCCCGCTGCCACCCGATCTGCGCAAGCGTCGGATCATCGGGATGCTGATCTGGGCGGTGGTCTTCGCGGTCGGGGTCTACTTCATCGGGGTGCCGACCAGCGACCCGCTGATCGCGTTCGGCTGGCTGTGGCTGGCCACCATCGCCTGGCGCAACTACCGGCCGTGGAAGACCCACCTGCGGTTCCTGCGGGACTGGCTGCCGATCGCGCTGCTGCTGGTGGTCTACAACGTGTCGCGCAGCTGGGCCGACGACTTCTTCGCCCCGCACGTGACCCCGCTGATCGACGCGGACAAGGCGATGTTCGGCTGGCTCACCGGCGGCCAGGTGCCGACCACGTGGCTGCAGGAGCACCTGTACCACCCGGGGCAGACCCCGTGGTGGCTGGCGATCGTCACCCTGGTCTACGTCTCGCACTTCCTGACCGTGCCGACCATCGCGGTGGTCCTCTGGGTGCGTGACCGGGTGCCGTGGGCCCGGTTCATGCGCCGCTGGATCACGCTGTGCGTGTTCGGCCTGATCACCTACTTCCTCTACCCGGCCGCCCCGCCGTGGTGGGCGCACGAGTACGGCTACCTCGCCGAGCCGGTCACCCGGATCTCCACGAACGGCTGGGACGTGCTCGGCCTGCACGGCGCCGGCAACACGCTGAACGCGCTGCAGGTGGAGCAGTCCAACCCGGTCGCCGCGATGCCCTCGCTGCACACCGCGTGGGCCATGATGGCCGTCGCGTTCTTCCTCCCGCTGGTCCGCAAGCGGTGGTGGCCGGTGCTGCTGGCGTACCCGCTGGCGATGACGTTCACGCTGGTCTACACCGGGGAGCACTACGTGATCGACGTGCTGGTCGGGTGGGCCTACGTGGCGACGGTCTTCCTGGTGGTGGGCCTGGCCGAGCGGTGGTGGGCGGCCCGTCGCCGTACGTTAAGTTCGTCGGTGTGACTGAGCTGCGCGAACCCGTCCGTGTCGGTGTGCTGGGTGCTCGGGGCCGGATGGGCCTCGAGGTGTGCAAGGCGGTCGACGCCGCCCCCGACCTCGACCTGGTCGCGCTGATCAACCAGGGCGACCCGCTGTCCGGCGCCGCCGAGGCCCGGGTGCTCGTCGACTTCACCAACCCCGGCGTGGTGATGGAAAACCTGCGCTGGGCGATCGAGCAGGGCATCCACGTGGTGGTCGGCACGTCCGGCTTCACGCAGGAGCGGCTCGACCAGGTCCGCGGCTGGCTCGCCGAGAAGCCCGGGGTGGGCGTGGTGATCGCGCCGAACTTCGGGATCGGCGCGATCCTGATGATGCAGTTCGCCGCCCGCGCGGCCCGCTGGTTCGACTCCGTCGAGATCATCGAGCAGCACCACCCGCGCAAGCTCGACGCGCCGAGCGGCACCGCGATGCACACCGCGCGGCTGATCGCCGAGGCGCGCCGGGCCGCGAACTGCCCGCCGATGCCGGACGCCACGCAGGAGGAGCTGGGCGGGGCCCGCGGCGCCGACGTCGAGGGGGTCCGGGTGCACGCGGTCCGGGCCGCCGGGTTGGTCGCCCATCAAGAAGTTCTTTTCGGTACGACCGGAGAGACCCTGACGATCCGGCACGACTCGCTGGACCGCTCCTCGTTCATGCCGGGTGTGCTGCTCGCCGTCCGCGAGGTCCTCACCCGTCCGGGACTGACCCTCGGCCTCGACGACCTGCTCGTCTGAGGAGGAGTCGAGCGGGATCAGCCGTCCAGGTTGTCGATGAGCTGGACGTGCAGGCGCAGCTGGGGGACCAGCATGTCGTCCACGTCCAGCGCCCGCCCGGCCCCGTCCGGCGCCCAGCCGGCCGACTCCAGGAACTTGCGCATCACCGCGTCCGCGTCGTACGCCCAGGCCACCGCGAACTGGAACTCGTCCTCGCGCCACAGGTCAACGGCCGCGGCCAGCAGCCGGCTGCCGTGCCCGCGCCGGCCCCACCGCGGCTCGATCAGCAGGTCGGTGACCGCCGCGACGGTGTCCGGCAGCGGCGGTTCCTCGGGGGCCAGGGCCGCCTCGTCGGCCGGCCCGGCGGCGGCGAACCCGACCACGTGCTCGGCGGTCTCGCTCTGCTCGACCGCGATCAGCACCCGGTGCCGTGGTGACGGCGGCGCGGTGATCGCCTGGGTCCAGCCCTCGGTGAGGACGTCGTCGCTGAGCTGGGCCAGGATGTGCGCCGGGAACATCCGCTTGTACGCGGTGCGCCACGTGGTCAGCTGGATGCGGGCGATCTCCGGAGCGTCGGCGGGACGCGCGGGACGGACGAAACCGTTTGCCATGGCGGCAGCCTACAGAGGACATCGGTAGCGGAGTTTCGGCAGCGCTACCCCGACCGCCGCGCGGTGCGTCGCGGGCACCCCGTCGGTGGTCATCCCGGCCCGCTGGTAGAACCGCCGGGCCCGGTCGTTGGCGGCCAGCACCCAGAGCCGCATCGCCGGGTAGCCCTCGTCCCGCAGCACCCGCCGGGCCGCGGTGAACAGCCGCCACCCGGTGTCGGTGCCCCAGGCGGGCGGGTCGACGTAGATCGCGTAGAGCTCACCGAGCGCCGGGTCCTCGCGGTCCGGCCCGAACGAGGCGAAGCCGGCGATCCGGTCGTCCCGGTCGGCGAGCAGGGTGTGCCGGCCGGGCTGCCCGTGCAGAGCGCGGCGGCGCCCGGCGAAGACCGCCGGGTCGAGCGAGGCCAGGTGGGCGGCGGGCAGCAGCCCTGCGTAACTCGCCTGCGTGCTGCGCACGTGCACGCCGGCGACCGCGTCGAAGTCGGCCTCGGTCTGTGCGCGGATCACCGTCCCCACCTCGCCGACTCTGTCACACCCCGGCGCTACTGTGCTGATCGATGACCAGTGCCGAGAAGCTCTCCGTCGCGCAGGCCCGCCGGATCACGCTGGCCGCGCAGGGTTTCACCGACCCCCAGCCAGGCGGCGCCACCGACCTGCGCCACCTGCGCCGGGTGCTGCGCCGCCTGCACCTGATCCAGATGGACTCGGTGAACGTGCTGCAGCGAGCCCACTTCATGCCGCTCTACAGCCGCCTCGGTCCCTATCCGGCCGGCCTGCTGGAGCGGGCCGCCTATCGCAAGCCCCGCGAGCTGTTCGAGTTCTGGGGGCACGAGGCGTCGCTGATCCGGGCTGACCTGCAGCCGCTGTTCCGCTGGCGGATGGCCCGGGCGAGTGAGTATGCCTGGGGTGGCATGCGCCGGATCGTCGCCGAGCAGCCCGAGCTGGTCGCCTGGGTGCTCGACGAGGTGCGCCGGCGCGGGCCGATCACGGCGAGCGACATCGAGCACGACGCCCCGCGCAGCAAGGACAACTGGGGGTGGAACTGGTCGGTGGTGAAACAGGCTCTGGAGTGGCTCTTCTGGTCCGGTCAGGTGACCGCCGCCGAGCGCACCACGTCCTTCGCCCGGCGCTACGACCTGCCCGAGCGGGTCCTGCCACCGGCGGTGCTGGCCGCGCCGACCCCGCCGCTCGCCGACGCCATCCGGTCCCTCGTCGATCTGTCCGGGCAGGCGCTGGGCGTCGCCGCCGAGCCCGAGCTGCGTGACTATTTCCGGCTGCCGGTCAAGGAGTGCCGGGCCGCGGTGGCCGAGCTGGTCGAGGAGGGTGTGCTGCGCCCGGTCGCGGTCCAGGGCTGGAAACCGGTGGCCTATCTGCACCGCGACGCGAAACTGCCCCGCCGGGTCGACGTGGCCACCCTGATCAGCCCGTTCGACCCGCTGATCTGGCAGCGGGAGCGCACCGAGCGGCTGTTCGACATGACCTACCGCATCGAGATCTACGTCCCACGCCCGCAGCGGCTCTATGGCTATTACGTGCTCCCGTTCCTGCTCGGCGACCGGTTCGCCGCCCGGGTCGACCTGAAGGCGAACAGGCAGACCGGTGTGCTCGAGGTCCCGTCCGCGTGGCTGGAGCCGTCCGCCGGGCAGGACGAGACCGCCGTGGCGCTCGCCGCCGAGCTGCGCCGCCTGGCCGGCTGGCTGGGCCTGGAGGCCATCGCGGCCCCGGTGGCCGGCGACTTCGCCGGGCCGCTGAGCGAGGCGCTGAAAAGCCCGTGAGGTGTACCGTGGCGCCCATGAGCACCGTCCTGCCCCCGTGGCTGGCCTCCCAGCCGCTGCAGGGCCCGCCGGTGCCCCCGGACTGGCCGGCGTATCGGTACACCCCTGAGCCCGACCGGCTGACCCGCTTCTTCGACCGGCTGGCGACCCGCTCGCCGATGTGGCTCGCCCCCCTCGCGGTGCTGGCCTGCATGGGCGGCGCGGTGGGTTACACGCTGCTGACCGATCCGGTCTCGATGGAGGCCGGCGCGGCACCGACCTGCCTGCTGAAATACACCACCGGCTTTGTCTGCCCGGGTTGCGGCGGCACCCGCGCCGCGTGGTATCTGCTGCACGGCAACGTGCCCGCGGCCGCCCGGCACCACCTGCTGTTCGTCTTCGCGGTGCCGTTCCTGATCTACATGTATGTCGCCTGGGCCGGCCGGAAGGTGTTCAAGTGGCGGATTCCGCCGTTGACGCTCTCGCCGACCGCCATGATCACATTCATGGCGGTGTGGGGCGTGTGGAGCATCCTGCGTAACCTGCCGTGGGCGCCGTTCACCGCTTTCTACGTGTGAGCGGGCCGTCCGATAGGTTGTCAGGTATGACGCACGACCCGCGGCCGTTCGGACGGCTGCTGACCGCCATGGTGACCCCGTTCACCCGGGACGGCTCCCTGGACATCGAGGGAGCGGCCCGTCTCGCCGTTCACCTCGTCGACGAGCAGCGCAACGACGCGCTCGTGATCAGCGGCACCACCGGTGAGTCGCCGACCACCACCGACGCGGAGAAGGAGACGCTGCTCCGCGCCGTGGTCGAGGCGGTCGGTGACCGGGCCCGCGTCGTGGCCGGTGTCGGCACCAACAACACCGCACACACCATCGAGCTCGCGCACACCGCGGAGAAGGCCGGCGCGCACGGCCTGCTGGTCGTGACGCCGTATTACAACAAGCCTCCGCAGGCCGGCGTGCTGCGGCACTTCCGCGAGGTGGCGGACGCCGTCGGGCTGCCGATCATGGCGTACGACATCCCGCACCGGGCCGGCACCGCGATCACGACCGAGACCATGGTCCGGCTCGCCGAGCACGAGCGGATCGTCGCGGTCAAGGACGCCAAGGGCGACCTGATCGCCAGCTCGTGGGTGCTGAGCCGGACCGGCCTGGCGTATTACTCCGGTGACGACGCGGCCACCCTGCCGCTGCTCGCGATCGGCGGCGTCGGCCTGGTCGGCACGTCCTCGCACTTCACCGGGGTGCTGGCGAAGAACATGATCGAAACGTGGGAGCGGGGCGACACGGCGGGTGCGCTGTCCCTGCACCGCACTGCACTCCCGCTGTTCACCGGCATCTTCCGGTCCCCCGGGACGATGCTGGTGAAAGCCGGGCTTAACGCTCTCGGACTGCCGGCGGGCCCGGTCCGGTCGCCGCTGGTCGACGCGAGTGACGAGGAACTGAACCAACTGCGCCAGGACGCCGCCGCGGCCGGCATCGTGCTCTGACAGGAAGAGGCGTATGAGTCAAGCTCACGTGGAGCTGGGTCCGCCGCCGCCGCTGCCGGAGGGCGCTCTACGCGTCATTCCGCTCGGTGGCCTGGGCGCCATCGGCCGCAACATGACGGTTCTGGAGTACGACGGGAAACTGCTGGTCATCGACTGCGGGGTGCTCTTCCCCGACGTCGAGCAGCCCGGTGTCGACCTGATCCTGCCGGATTTCGCGCCGATTCTGGACCGGCTCGAGGACATTCAGGCGATCGTGCTCACCCACGGGCACGAGGACCACATCGGCGCTGTGCCGTACCTTTTGGCCCACAAACCGGACATCCCGCTGGTCGGGTCGGAGTTCACCCTGGCCCTGGTCGAGGCGAAACTCGCCGAGCGCCGGCTGGACCCGTACACCCTGACCGTGCGCGAGGGCGGCATCGAGCGGCTCGGGCCGTTCGAGTGCGAGTTCTTCGCGGTGAACCACTCGATCCCGGACGCGCTGGCGGTGGCGGTGCGCACCCCGGCCGGTCTGCTGCTGCACACCGGCGACTTCAAGATGGACCAGGTCCCGCTGGACGGCCGGATCACCGACCTGGCCGGTTTCGCGCGGCTCGGCGCCGAAGGTGTCGACCTGCTGCTGTCCGACTCGACGAACGCCGAGGTCCCGGGCTTCGTCACGCCGGAGCGCGACATCGGCCCGGTGCTCAGCTCGATCTTCGGCAAGGCGAAGGGCCGGATCATCGTGGCCAGCTTCGCCTCGCACGTGCACCGCGTGCAGCAGGTGATGGACGCCGCTTGGGAGTACGAGCGCAAGGTCGCCCTGATCGGCCGCTCGATGGTCCGCAACATGGGCATCGCCCGTGACCTGGGTCTGCTGCGCATCCCGGACGGCCTGCTGGTCGGCCTGGACGAGGCCACCCACCTGCCACCCGACGAGATCGTCTTCATGTCCACCGGGTCGCAGGGCGAGCCGATGAGCGCGCTGGGCCGGATGTCGAACGGTGACCACCGGCACATCACCATCCACTCCGGTGACACGGTCGTGCTGGCCAGCTCGCTGGTGCCGGGCAACGAGACCTCGGTCTACCGGGTGATCAACCGGCTGTCCCGGGCGGGCGCCACGGTCATCCACAAGGAGACCGCGAAGGTGCACGTCTCCGGGCACGCGCCGGCCGGCGAGCTGCTCTACCTGCTGAACGTGACCCGGCCCAGCAACCTGATGCCGGTGCACGGCGAGTGGCGGCACCTGCGCGCGCACGCCCAGCTCGGCATCGAGTCGGGGGTGGCCGCCGACCGCGTGGTGCTCTGCGAGGACGGCGACGTGGTCGACCTGGTCGAGGGCCACGCCCGCGTGGTCGGCCGGGTGAAGAGCCGGTACGTCTACGTCGACGGCCTGGCCGTCGGTGACGTCAGCGAGTCGCTGCTGACCGAGCGCCGGATACTCGGTGACGGCGGATTCATCTCGGCCACCGTGATCATCGACTCGGTGACCGGAAAAGTGGTCGGCGAGCCGAGCATCTCGGCAAAAGGTTTCTCCGAGGACCCGGACGCGTTCAACCCGGTCATCCCGTTGCTCACCGCGGCGCTGCACCGCTCCGCCGAGGACGGCATCACCGACGCTCACCAGCTGCAACAGGTGGTTCGCCGGACGGTCGGGCGCTGGGTCAACGACGCGTACCGTCGCCGGCCGATGATCGTCCCGACGGTCGTGGAAGTTTAAGAATTCCTTTTGTACCTGTGAAAACGGCATAGAACTCATCCGTTTTCGGACGGGCTGCGTATTCCCAGTCACGGTGCCGCCCCCACGGCACCTGTGGCGGAGGGAGTACTCCAGATGCAGCGCAGATCGATCGCCGTAGCCGCAGCAGTGGTGGCGGCGACCGCAGCAGCGGTCGCCTTCACCCTGCCGTCGATGGCCGACACGACGCCGGCCGGCGACAGCAGCGGTACGACGAAGGCGAGCGGGGGTGTGTCTCCGGACCTGCTCGCAGCGATGAAGCGTGACCTGGGCCTCGACGCGGCACAGGCGACCACGCGGCTGAACCGGTCGAAGTGGGCCGGCGGGGTCTCCGCGACCCTGGCCGCGGCCACCGGCGACGACTACGCCGGCGCCTGGCTCGCCGCGGACGGCACGACTCTCAAGGTGGCGGTGACCGATCCTGACGCGGTCGCCGTGGTGAAGAAGGCCGGCGCCGTTCCGGTGCTGGTCAAGCGCAGCGAGGCCCAGCTGGACGCGGCCAAGACCAAGCTGGACGACGCGCTGGCCAAGGCCGGCGACCTGACCGGCTGGTACGTGGACGCGCCGACCAACAAGCTGGTCGTCGTGGCGCAGCCGGGGGACAAGGCGGCCGCGCAGACATTCGCGCGCCGGGCCGGTCTCTCCTCCGACGCGATCACCGTGAAGATCAGCAACCAGCAGCCGAAGCCGCTGTTCGACGTGCGCGGCGCGGACCCGTACTTCATCGCGGTGGACGGCGGCACCGCCCGCTGTTCGATCGGCTTCTCGGTGGAGGGCGGCTTCGTGACCGCCGGCCACTGCGGGACGCCGGGCACCACCACGACCGGCTTCAACAACGAGGCGCAGGGCGTGGTGAAGGCCTCGGTCTTCCCGGGCGACGCCGACATGGGCTTCGTCGAGGTCAACGGCGACTGGACCCCGCGTCCGGTGGTGAACGACTTCAAGGGCAACGAGCTGCCGGTGGCCGGCAACACCGAGGCCCCGATCGGCGCCGCGGTGTGCCGTTCCGGTTCCACCACCGGCACGTTCTGCGGCACGATCCTGGCGAAGAACCAGACCGTCGTGTACCCGGAGGGCGCGGTGACCGGCCTGACCCGGACCGACGTCTGTGCCGAGGGTGGCGACTCCGGTGGCCCGTGGCTCTCCGGTGACCAGGCCCAGGGTGTCACCTCGGGTGGTTCCGGCGACTGCACGGTCGGCGGCGAGACGTTCTTCCAGCCGGTCAACGAGATCCTGGCGGCCGACGAACTGACCCTGGTCACCACCGGCGCCGAGGAGGGTGGCGCGACCGCCGCGCCGACCGACGCGGCCACCGTGGCGCCGTCCGAGGAAGCTCCGCCGTCCGAGGAAGCCCCGCCGTCCGAGGAAGCCCCGCCGTCCGAGGAGGCTCCGCCGGCCGAGGAGGCCTCGGAGTGCGCGGCGCTGCCGGTGCAGCGGACCGGGTCGCTGACCAAGTCCGGCACGGCGCAGGCCCAGCCGAACAACGGCGCCTTCCGGGCCCGGGCCGGCGAGCACGTCGCCTGCCTGGACTCGCCGGACGGTGCGGACTTCGACCTCGTCCTGCAGCGCAAGACGGACCACGGCTTCAAGACGGTGGCCACGGCCAAGGGTGACGACGTGAAGACGCTCAGCGTCAACCAGCGCTCCGGCACGTTCCGGTACGTGGTGGTCGCGTCGTCCGGCAGCGGCGACTACGCGCTCGGCTTCAACGTGCAGTAGGCAAGGACACGGGAAAAGGCCGGAGCCGCTGGTGGCTCCGGCCTTTTCCGTAGCAGAGAACAGTCAGTACTTGAGCTCGGCCAGCGCCTCGCCGAGCTTGCAACCGGTGGCGATCCCGCAGATCAGTGCCTGGTCGAGCTGCTCCGGCGTGATGCCGCGCTCCCAGTCGGTGGAGACCTCGCCCACCACGACCACCGCTCCGTCGTCGGTGACCTGCACGTACGCCTTCGGCCAGAGCTGGTCCCGGTTCCAGGTGTTGCAGAACTCGTAGAGCCGGGGGACGTCCTCGACCTTGAAGACGTGCTGCATCATCGCGCGGATCTGCAGCATCTCCTTGTTCTGGCCGAGGAGGAAGAAGTAGATCAGGTTGCCCTGGAAGTTCCCGGCGACGTCACCGTCCGCGTCGACGAAGTACGCGAACCCGCGCTTGTCGAGCGACGCTTTGATCATCTCGTTGTCTACTGGCTGCACGACACGAGCCTAATGCGGAGAAAAGTGAGAAGCCGTCACGGTGCGCCTTCTCGATGCATGGGGCGCCCGGGGGATACGGTGTCATCCATGGCGGGCCGTACTCCTCCGGCGAACCGGGGTCGCGCCGCGTCGACGTCGCGCGGCACCGGGACCTCGCGTGCCCGGCAACCGGCACGCCCGGTCAAGAAGGCGGCGGCACGACCGGTCGCCCGCAAACGTGCGACACCGAAGAAGACCACCTCGCTGGGCGGCGGCGCCGCGATCGGGGTGGGCCGCGGTGTCAGCGCGCTCTGGATGGGTGTGGCGCACAGCCTCGGCTGGGTGGCCCGTGGCGCCGGTCGCAACGCCCGCAACATCGGTGCGGAGCACCGCCGGGACGGCGCGGGCCTGCTGCTGTTCGGTTTCTCGATCCTGACCGCGGTCGCCGTCTGGGCGCACGGCGCCGGGCCGGTGGGCCAGCGGCTGGCCGACGCGGTGCACCTGTTCTTCGGCGGCCTGGGGATCTTCCTGCCGCTGCTGTTCTTCTACGGCGCGTTCCGGTTGATGCGCGAGCCGGTCGACCCGGACCACCGGGGGCGCAACCCGGTCGGCTGGTCGGCGGTCATCATCGCGGTCTCCAGCCTGCTCTACATCTCCGACGAGCCCCGCGACGACCTCGCCCTGACCGGGAGCGGTGGCCTGCTCGGCTACGGCGTCGGCTCGGTGCTGGAGCGGGCGGTCAGCGCCTGGGTCGCCGTACCCTTGCTGGTCCTGCTCTTCGTCTTCGGCCTGCTGGTGATCACCGCTACCCCGATCGCCAAGATCCCGGAGCGGTTCCTGCTGCTGCTCGACCTGGTCAGCGGCCGCCGCCCGGAGCGCGCGCCGATCACCGGCCCGCTGCTCGACGAGGACGTGCTGGACGACATCGAGGACGATCCGGCGCCGGCCAAGCCGCGCCGCCCGTCCCGCCGCCGGCAGGCCGCCGCTGTCGCTCCGCTGGACGACCTGATGGAGCCGGAAGAGCCCGCCGAGGACCTGATCCTGCACGACACGGTGGCCCTGCCGAAGGTGCCGGGCAGCCGGAAGAAGCCGACCCCGGCGCCGCCCGCGGAGCACTCGCCGCCGCCCACCCGGGCCGAGCAGCTGGAGATTTCCGCGGTGCCCGGCGCCTACCGCCTGCCGCCGCCGAACCTGCTCGCCGCGGGCCTGCCGGCCAAGGCCCGCAGCCGCGCCAACGACGAGATCACCGCCGCGCTCACCGGGGTGTTCGACCAGTTCAACGTGGACGCGCTGGTCACCGGCTTCACCCGCGGCCCGACCGTCACCCGGTACGAGGTGGAGGTCGGCCCCGGCGTCAAGGTGGAGCGGATCACCCAGCTGTCGCGGAACATCGCGTACGCGGTGAAGTCACCGGACGTGCGGATCCTCTCGCCGATCCCGGGCAAGAGCGCGGTCGGCGTGGAGATCCCGAACACCGACCCGGAGAACGTGTCGCTCGGTGACGTGCTGCGGTCCCGGGCCGCCACCAGCGACCAGCATCCGATGGTGGTCGCGCTCGGCAAGGACATCGAGGGCGGCTTCGTGGTCGCCAACCTGGCCAAGATGCCGCACATCCTGATCGCCGGCGCGACCGGCGCGGGCAAGTCGAGCTGTCTGAACACGCTGCTGGTCAGCCTGCTCACCCGGGCCACGCCGGACGAGGTGCGGCTGCTGCTGGTCGACCCGAAGCGGGTCGAGATGACCGCGTACGAGGGCATCCCGCACCTCGTCACGCCGATCATCACGAACCCGAAGAAGGCCGCGGACGCCCTGGAGTGGGTGGTCCGCGAGATGGACATGCGCTACGACGACCTGGCCGCCAACGGGGTGCGTCACCTCGACGACTTCAACCGCAAGGTCCGCAGCGGCGAGATCGTCGCGCCGCCGGGCAGCGAGCGGGTGATGAAGCCGTACCCGTACCTCCTGGTGATCATCGATGAGCTGGCCGACCTGATGATGGTCGCGCCGCGCGACGTGGAGGACTCGGTCGTCCGGATCACCCAGCTGGCCCGGGCCGCCGGCATCCACCTGGTGCTCGCGACCCAGCGCCCGTCAGTCGACGTGGTGACCGGTCTGATCAAGGCGAACGTGCCGTCCCGGCTGGCCTTCGCGACGTCCTCGCTGGCCGACTCGCGGGTCATCCTCGACCAGCCCGGTGCGGAAAAACTGCTGGGTCGCGGCGACGGCCTGTTCCTGCCGATGGGCGCGTCGAAGCCGGTCCGGATCCAGGGCGCCTGGGTCGACGAGAAAGAGATCGCCGCGGTCGTCAAGTTCTGCAAGGACCAGCGCGAGCCGGAGTTCCGCGAGGACGTCACCGAGGCGCCGGCGCCGAGCAAGCAGAAGCAGATCGACGAGGAGATCGGCGACGACCTGCAGGTCCTGTTGCAGGCCATCGAGCTCGTGGTGACCAGCCAGTTCGGCTCGACGTCGATGCTGCAGCGCAAGCTGCGGGTCGGCTTCGCCAAGGCGGGCCGGCTGATGGACCTGATGGAGACCCGCGGCATCGTCGGGCCGTCCGAGGGCTCCAAGGCCCGCGACGTGCTGGTCAAACCGGACGAGCTGGAAGAGGCGCTGGCCTCCCTCAAGGTCGACTGAAAATCAAGATCTTCATGTCGTGCGCTCCGGCCGATAACTGATCGTTGCTCCCGCCGGGACCCTTGCGGGCTTCGCAGGCCGCTGGCGCGGCCAGAACGCGAAACCCGCAAGGGCGACGTCCGCGGGTGGGCGCGGTCAGAGCCTCAGATCAACACCGGGGCGGGGAACGTCTGCCGGAGGGTGAACGCCTCGGGAGTCGGCCCGTCGGCCTGCAGCCGCCCGAGCCGGGAGAGCGCCTGCCGCATGGTGGGGATCCGCCCGGCCGGGATCCACCACATCACCAGCGCGGCCTGATCCCCGTTCGGGACGAACCAGTCCCGGCGGCGGCGCAGGTAGTCGAGGTGCGTGCTCTGGTAGGCGTAGGCGCGCAGGTGCTCGGGCGACTCCCAGACCGAGAGCGTGTAGATCCGGCGCGGGTCCTCGGGCGCCCGGATGGTGCCGTCGCCGTATTCACCGGCCAGCCGCCAGATGAAGCCGGGGGACCGGTCGGCCAGGTCGTTCATCATCGGGACACCCTCGGCGAACTCGGCCATCGAGGGATCTTCCAGCGGGGCGCGGAGCACGGCGGTGTTCATCTGGGCCAGGTGGAAGGCGCTCATGCCCCCAGCTCACCAGCCCACCCCTCTAATGTCAACCAGTTTAGTTTTTAGACCCCCACCCGCACTGTGTGGTGAGTTGTGGCGCGGAGCGCACCGAAAGTCCCCACGCGACGGGTGAGGAGCTGTTGCGTGGGGACTTTCGGTGCGGAGCGCGCCGCAACTTCACACGCTGACCCGGGGAGTGATCAAGCGGCGCGGGTCAGTGCGACGCAGCAGCGGCCCGGCGCCGCCTCCATCCGGGCGGTCCACTCCCCGGCCAGCCCGGCGCCGGCCAGCAGGCCGTTGATCATGGCGAGGTTCATGCCGCAGATCGTCGGCGGGAACTGCTCGGCGACCCGGTGGAACGGGCAGTTGCGCAGCTCGACCCGGTCCGGGCCGTCCGCCGCCGGGGCGTACCCGTGGCCGGCCAGCAACTCCTGGGCGTCGGCGCATGCGGTGGCCTGCCGGCCGTGCCGCTCGGCGACCCGGTGCAGCACGTCCTCGGCCCCGGCCAGCTCGATCGCCTCGGCGAGCAGCTCGGCGGCGGTGCGGTAGGACCGCGGCGGCACGCTGACCACGTGTTCCGCCGCCGTGATCCGGTACAGCTTGGCCGGCCGCCCGGCGCCCGGCCCGGTCTTGCCGGACCTCCGCGCGTAGGACGTCTCGAGCAACCCGGCGGTGACCAGCTTGTCCAGGTGGAACGCGGCCAGCGTGCGGCCGATGCCGAGCGCCTCGGCCACCTCGTCCCGCCCCACCGGTGCGGTCCCGTCCGCCACCACCCGGTACGCCTGTCGCCGCACGCCGTCGGCGAGGGCGGTCAGGGCGTCCAGGTCGTCCAGGTCGTCCAGGTCCTCGGAAGTCGTCACCCGGCAATCGTATTGCCAACGCCGCTTGTCACTAGAGTCCGTGCGGTCTCGGGCTCCTCGGGCTTCTCGGCCGCCTCGACCGGCGTGGCGGGATCCGGCTCCTCAGCCGGCTGCGGGGCGAAGGCGTCGGTCACCAGCGTGTGGACCGCCACGATCAGAGCGGCCAGCATGAACGCGGCCGGGATCATCGGGTCGATGATCTTGTCGTTCCGGCCGAACAGGAACGGCTGGTACATCAGCAGCGACGACGCCTGCACCAGCATCGGCACGTACCAGAGCCGGGGCCGGTAGATCGCCAGCAGCAGGGTGAGCACGTCGGCCAGGTAGAAGTACCGCTCGTGCATGCCGGGCATCAGGAACGGCACCAGGATCGCGAAGACCGCGGCGGCCGTGACGATCCGGGTGGCGTCCATCCTCACCCGGCGGGCCACCAGCAGGTGGATCAGCCCCAGCACCAGGGCCGCGGTGAACAGGTAGGCGAGTGTGCGCACCGTCTCGATCCGCGCGGTGAACGGGAAGAACGTCCAGACCGAGGGGGCGTTCGAGGTCAGCGCCGGCACGTGCACCGACTGCCGGGCCGGGTCGTAGATGGTCAGCAGCTCGACCGGGTCGCGGCCGAGCAGGATCGCCGGCAGGTCCAGCAGCACCCAGGTGATCGGGGCGGCCACCAGCGGCAGCACCTTCATCGAGCCGGTCAGCACGAGCAGCGCCAGCAGCGGGAAGATGAAGATGCCCTGCGGCTTGAAGGCCAGCGCCACGGTGCAGAACACCACGCCCCACCACGGCTTGTCACGGACCAGGAAGTAGACGCCGCCGAGCGCGAAGGACGCCCACATGGCGTCCATCTGGCCGTAGAACGAGGCGTTGATCACCACGGTCGGCAGCAGCACCATGATCAGCGCGCCGGTCACCCCGGCCCGGGCGCCCCAGCGGAGCGCGACCAGCCGGTAGGTGAAGAACGCCAGCAGGACGTCGAAGGCCGTCCAGACCAGCTTGATCTTGATGAGGATCGAGCCGGGCAGCAGGGAGGAGGCCCAGAGCAGGTAGAGGAACGGCGCGTTGTAGTTGCCGATCTCCTTGCCCAGCCCCTCGAAGCCCCCGGCGGCCATCAGCTTCTGGTACCAGGCCGTGAAGATTCTGAGGTCCTCGGTCTGCTCGTGCCGGCCGGCATACCGGGCCAGGACGGCCACGGCGATCAGGGCCAGGACGAGGAGAGCCTCCGAGGTGAGGCGCCGATCGAGCCGGTTTCGCATAGAGGCGCACCCTATGAGTCCCCTGAGGCGAAACCATGAGCCCATCTTGAACGGAGCACGAAGTTCAGGTGGACCGGGTGACACCGGCCTCCAGCCGTGCGGGGGAACGGCATGCCGGCGGGGACCGGTAACCTTGTCGGGTGTCCGAAACCCCGACTTCACGCCGTGTCGCTCTCCTGACCCTGGGCTGTGCCCGTAACGAGGTCGACTCGGAGGAGCTGGCCGCCCGCCTCGACGCCGAGGGCTGGGAGGTCGGCACCGATGCCGCCCACGCCGACGTGGTGCTCGTCAACACCTGCGGTTTCGTGGAGAAGGCGAAGCAGGATTCGATCGACACCCTGCTCGCCGCCTCCGACACCGGTGCCAAGGTGGTCGCCGCCGGCTGCATGGCCGAGCGGTACGGCCGCGACCTGGCCGAGAACCTGCCCGAGGCCGACGCGGTGCTCGGCTTCGACGACTACACCGACATCAGCGCCCGCCTCGACGGCGTGCTGGCCGGCGAGAAATTCGACTCGCACACCCCGCGTGACCGCCGCGAGCTGCTCCCGATCACCCCGGTGCAGCGGCAGGCCGCGAAGGTGGTGGTGCCCGGTCACGCCACGGTCGACGAGCACACCCCGGCCCACCTGCGCAAGGTGCTGCGCCGCCGGCTCGACACCGGCCCGGTCGCGTCGCTGAAGCTGGCCAGCGGCTGCGACCGGCGCTGCTCGTTCTGCGCGATCCCGGCGTTCCGTGGCGCGTTCGTCTCCCGCGACCCGCAGGAGCTGCTGGCCGAGGCCGAGTGGCTGGCCAAGACCGGTGTGCGCGAGCTGGTGCTGGTCAGTGAGAACAGCACGTCGTACGGAAAAGATCTGGGCGACCCGCGCCTGCTGGAGAAACTGCTGCCGCAACTGGCCGCGGTCGACGGCATCGTCCGGGTCCGGGCCAGTTACCTGCAGCCCGCCGAGACCCGCCCCGGCCTGGTCGAGGCGATCGCCACCACGCCCGGCGTCGCGGCCTACTACGACCTCTCGTTCCAGCACTCCAGCGAGCCGGTGCTGCGCCGGATGCGCCGGTTCGGCTCCACCGAGCGCTTCCTCGAGCTGCTCGACTCGGCCCGCAAGCTGGCGCCCGAGGCCGGTGCCCGGAGCAACTTCATCGTCGGCTTCCCCGGCGAGACCAAGCAGGACGTGGACGAGCTGGCCCGGTTCCTGACCGAGGCCCGGCTGGACGCGATCGGCATCTTCGACTACAGCGACGAGGACGGCACCGAGGCGGCCGGCCTGACCGGCAAGATCCGCGCGTCCACCATCAAGCGCCGGTACGACAAGATCGTCGCGCTCGCCGAGGAGCTCTGCGCCCAGCGCGCCGAGGACCGGATCGGCACCACGGTCGAGGTGCTGGTCGACACGGTCGACGACGACGAGATCGAGGGCCGGGCCGAGCACCAGGCCCCCGAGGTCGACGGCTCCACCACGCTGGTCTCCGGCGAGCGGGGTGTCGACCTGGCCGCCCTGCGCCCGGGTGACCTGGTCCGCGCGACGGTGACCGGCACCGAGGGCGTCGACCTGATCGCGGTGCCGATCGAGATGATCTCCGCGGCGCAGGTCGACCGGTGACCGACGAGCCGGGTCCGGTGGCCGCACCCCGCGTGGTGTCGCTCTACAACGCGGCCAACGCGCTGACCGTGGTCCGGCTCATCCTCGTCCCGGTCTTCCTGGGCCTGGTGGTCGCGTCGCAGATGACCGACCACGGCTGGCGGGTCGCCGCCACCGTGGCGTTCTGCGTGGCCGCGGCGACCGACTTCGTGGACGGCTGGATCGCCCGCAAGTGGGAGCTGGTGACCTCGTTCGGCAAGGTCGCCGACCCGATCGCGGACAAGGCGCTGACCGGCACCGCGCTGGTGCTGCTCTCCGCGTACGACCAGGTGCCGTGGTGGGTGACGGTGGTGATCCTGGTCCGCGAGTGGGGTGTCACGGCGCTGCGGTTCTGGGTGATCCGGTACGGCATCATCCCGGCCTCCCGGGGCGGCAAGCTCAAGACCGGCCTGCAGACCTTGGCGATCACCTGGTATCTCTGGCCGTTCGGCACCCCGCTGGACGCGGCCGGCCCGTGGCTGATGGGCGCGGCCCTGCTGGTCACCGTGGTCACCGGCTTCGACTACGTGCTCCAGGCGCTGCGCCTGCGCCGGGGCCCGCGCGACCCGGTCCACCTCCTCGACCCGGCCGACCACCGCGAGCCGGCCGTCCCTCGTGAACAGGCCGACCCTCGGGACCCGGCCGGCCATCGCGAGCCGGCTGACCGTCATGGTCCGGCCGACCTTCATGGTCCGGCCGACCTTCATGGTCCGGCCGACCGTCACGGTCCGGCCGGCCGTCGTGAGCCGGTCGAGCCGGAGCGCGGCCGGGGCCGGGAAGCGTGACCGCCGCCGGCGACGCGGTGCGGGCCCTGGCCGAACGGGGTCAGACCGCGGCCACCGCGGAGTCGCTCACCGGCGGGCTGGTGGCGGCGACCATCGTCGACGTCCCGGGGGCAAGTGCGGTGTTCCGCGGCGGGTTCGTGGTCTACGCGACCGAGCTGAAAGCGGCGCTCACCGGCGTACCGAAGGAATTGCTGGCGGACCGCGGCCCGGTCGATCCGGAGGTCGCCGCGAAGCTGGCGGAGGGCGCGCGGGAACGCTGCGGCGCGGATTGGGGCCTGGCCACCACCGGCGTCGCGGGCCCCGAACCGCAGGACGGCAAGCCGGTCGGGCTGGTCTACATCGCCGTCGCGGGGCCGGACGGGACCCGGGTGCGCGAGCTGAAACTCACCGGAAACCGGGCGGCCATCCGCATCGAAAGTGTGATGGCCGTCCTGCAATTGTTGACCGGCATTCTCGGTTCTGCACCGGCTCCGGCCTGACCTGGGAATACCGCAGCCGGTGCCCTGGTTGTCGGAATGCACCGCGAGCCGGCCGCCGGAGGAATTCGGCGGGGCGGGATGTCGCCATCGCTCGCGGCAGGTACGGTTGCGGGAAGCCTCCGGCGCGTGCCGGCGGCCTCGCCCGCAGGAGGAGGTGCCATGGTCCTGCTACGCCGGGTTATCGGTGACGCACTTCGTGCGCGCCGGCAGGGACAGCACCGCACGCTGCGCGAGGTGTCGACCGCCGCGAACGTCAGCCTGGGTTATCTGTCCGAGATCGAGCGTGGTCAGAAAGAGGCCTCCAGCGAGCTGCTCGCGGCCATCTGCGAAGCGCTCGGCGCCCGACTCTCCGAGTTGCTCGGTGAGGTGAGCAGCACTCTCTCCCTCGCGGAGAACATGGAGGGCGTGCTCATCCCGGTCGAGGCCCAGCCGGTTGCCGACCCGCTCCGCGCCGATGCCAAGCGCCAGCTCGCGTCGGACGGCAGCGTCTCGGTGTCGGTGCGCCAGGACTCGCCGCTGAAGGCGACCCTGCACGCGACCCGCAAGACGCAGCGCGACGTGGTCTACGCCGCCTGACGACCCCAATCTGATCATGACGACGAAACCGGGCCGCCTCCAGGACGGCCCGGTTTTGCCGTGCCGTCCGGCAGGCAGTTCCCAGGTTCGCGCGTCTCGCCCCCTGCCCCTGGGGGGCGTAGCCTCGATCTCAGGCTCGATGCCAGGGGAGACCCTGAGATCCCCCGTAGGTCACGTGACGCCACTGGCACCGGGCTGACACGATGGTTTCGCGTCTGCGGCGAGGTTTCTCGGCCAGCACGCGTCCGACCGAGCGACATTGAGGGGATACCGCGAGATGGCGAACCCGTTCGTCAAGGGCTGGAATTACATGATGGCGCTCTTCGGCGCGAAGATCGACGAGTACGCCGACCCGAAGGTGCAGATCCAGCAGGCCATCGAGGACGCCCAGCGCCAGCACCAGGCGCTCGTCCAGCAGGCCGCTGCCGTCATCGGCAACCAGCGGCAGCTCGAGATGAAGCTGTCCCGGCAGATGTCCGAGGTCGAGAAACTGCAGGGCATGGCGCGTCAGGCGCTGGTCCTGGCCGACCGGGCCCGGGCCGGCGGCGACGAGGCCGAGGCACAGAAGTACGAGCAGACCGCGCAGACGCTCGCCACCCAGCTGGTCTCCGGCGAGCAGTCGATGGAGGATCTGAAGACCCTCCACGACCAGGCTCTCGGCGCGGCCGGGCAGGCCCGCAAGGCGGTCGAGAACAACGCGATGGTGCTGCAGCAGCGCATCGCCGAGCGCTCGCGCCTGCTCAGCCAGCTCGAGCAGGCCAAGATGCAGGAGACCGTCGCCAAGTCGCTCGAGTCGATGTCGTCGCTGACCGCGCCGGGCAACACCCCGTCGCTGGACCAGGTGCGCGACAAGATCGAGCAGCGGTATGCGAATGCGATGGGCCGGGCCGAGCTGGCTTCCAACTCGGTCGAGGGCCGCATGCTCGAGGTGCAGAAGTCCAGCCTGGACATGGCCGGCTCGTCGCGCCTGGAGCAGATCCGGGCCAGCATGGCCGGCGACAAGCTGGGTGGCGCCCCGGCACAGCCGGCGGTCGGGCAGCAGGGCGCTCCGGCGGCCGACCCGGCCAGCGTGGCCCGGCTCGACGAGATCCGCGCCAGCATGAACCAGAAGCGCGGCGACGCCGCGGCCGGCTGAGAGTCCGGCCTCGGTGGCCGGCCTTGGCCGGGCGGCCCCGGTGGCCGGCCGGCGGTCCGGGTGAGTGGCGGGAGGACGTGACGTGGACGAGCGGACCAGGTATTTCCGCCGGCTCAAGCGGCTGCGCGGTGCCGCGCGGCGGTGGAGTGTGCTGGGTGGCGGTCTGACCGCGGCCGCGGCCGTGCTCACGCCGTACGCGGGGATCGGCATCGTGGACGCGGTCTGGGCCGCCGGTGCCGGCGGTTCGGTGGTGCTGGCCTGGTGGCGGTGGAGCGATCACCGCGCGCTGGCCGCCCAGCCGGCTCCCGAGCCGAGCCTGCCCGGACCGCGGTTCGCCGCCGCTCTGGAACGTTCCCAGGTCGGCCGCACCGTGCTCAACGAGGTCCGCCGCCAGAAGAACCGTTACGGTCTGCGCGGCTCGACGATCGCCGACGCGTGGGACCGGCTGGACCGCGCCTCGGCCACCATGCTCGGCCTGGCCGGCCGGCTCACCGGCTCCGGCGAGACCGCGGTGCTCGAGGCGGCCACCGCCGAGCAGTGGCTGCGTGATCTCGGCCAGCGGGTGGCGAGCGTGGAGCGCGCCGTCCCGCTCGGGCAGCCCGCCCAGCGGGCCGGCCTGGAGCAGTCGCACGCCGCGCTGGCCGAGCAGTTCACCGAGGGTGTCGAGGCGTTCGAGGAACTGGTCGCGGCCGCGGCGAGTTATGTGGCCGAGGACGGCCATCCGGTGGCCGACAGCCGCCACCCGGCGTATTTCGGCCTGATCGAGGCGGCCGACCGGTTGCGCGGCATCGCCGAGGGTCTCGCCGAGCTGCGGGACCGGACCGCCCGGTTCACGCCGCAGCGGCAGGCTCAGGCTGACAGCGCGGGCACCAGTAAGTGATCCGGTCCTCCAGCTCGGCCTTGTCCCCGATCCGCCCCGCACTCGCGCTCAGCGGCGGCGATTTCTCAGCTCCCCGGGCCATGCTGCCGGGTCCCCGCCGCACGCTGCCGTCTCGTCCCGCGCTGCCGTCTTGTCTCGCGCTTGCCGACAGCGGCGAGTAGTCGCCTTCTCGGCTTCCGCTCGTCGGGAGGAGCGGTGAGCGTTCGGCTTTTCGAATCGCTGTGCCGCAGCGCCGGCACGGCTGGGCCCGCCTGCCGTAGACGTAGCTCGTCTCACCCCGCCGCAGCGACCCGGTGGTGGTCTGCGTCCAGCGCCCCCGGTTCGAGGCCACCAGCCGCTGGGACAGCTCGACCGTGCCGGTGAGGTCGGCCACGTCGGCCACCCGGGTCCACGGCCACAGCCCGCGCAGGAAGAGCGTCTCGGCCCGGTAGAGGTTGCCCACCCCGGCCAGGTTCCGCTGGTCCAGCAGCGCCTCGGAGATGGTGGCCTCCGGATGCGCGGCGATCCGCCGGACGGCTTCGGCCGCATCCCAGTCGGCGCCGAGCAGGTCCGGGCCGAGGTGCCCGACCAGGCTCTCCTCCTCGGCGGTCGGGATCAGGGTGAGATCGTGCAGGTGGTATCCGACGGCGACCGCCCGCTCGGTGCGCAGCACGACCCGGATCAGGTGGGCGGGCCGGCCGGTCCAGCGTTCGCCGGGGGCGTAGGTCCGCCAGGCGCCTTCCATCCGCAGGTGGGAGTGGAGGGTGAGCGGCTTCTGCGCGGCGGCCGCCCGGCGGTTGTCGCCGGGTCCGCCGGGTTCAGCGGTTTCGGCGGGGCTTTCGCCAGGGTCGCGGTGGGTTTCGCCGGGGGTGAGGCGGAGCAGCAGGTGTTTGCCACGGCTGGCGGATTCGGTCACGGTCCAGCCGGTCAGGTCGGTGGTGGCCAGGCGCGGCACCCGGAAGTCGGATCCGGTCAGGGTCGCCCCGGTGAGGGCGCGCTCAACGACGCGCGCGGTGTTCCAGACGGTGTCCCCTTCGGGCATGGCTACATCCTGCCCGTTCCCGCCCGTTTGATGCCTCCACCCGGCCGCAGCGTGGTTCCTGCCTTAGCCTGGACCGCCGTGCTCTGCCTTGGCCGCCGTGCTCTGCCCTGCCCGCCCGGCTCTGCCCGCCCTGCCCTGTCCCGGCCCGCCGTGTTCTGCCGTGCCCTGGCCGCCCGGCCGTGCCCTGCCCGCTCGGCCCTGCCGGGCGGTCCCGATCCGTGCCCGGCCTGCGGTCAGCAGGGTGGTTCCGGCCTGGGCCCGGTTAATCGCTCGGCTCGGCCCCTCCGCGTGGGGATACTCGCGGGCATGGATCTGGACATCGCGCCGGTCGGCGACCGCACCGAGATCATGGAGCAGCTCACCGGCCTCTGGCCGGAGTTCATGCGGCACGACCCGACCAGCGGCCTGTACTACCGGCACGACACCACGTTCTGGCCCGATTTCACCCTGCTCGCCGTCGATCGGGAGACCGGTGAGGCGGTCGCCAAGGCGCACTCGGTGCCGATCTCGTTCGACGGTGCGATCGCCGACGGCCTGCCGGAGGGCGGCTGGGACTGGGCGATCCGGACCGCCGCCCACGACCGGCTCAGCGGCACCACCCCGACCATCGTCTCGGCGCTGGAGATCGCGGTGCGTCCCGACCTGCGCGCCCAGGGGATCTCCGGGCTGATGTTGGCGGCCATGCGCGAGAACGCTGTCCGGCACGGATTCACCGACCTGGTGGCCCCGGTCCGCCCGACCGGCAAGGCCGCTTTCCCGGACGAGCCGATCGATGAGTACGCGTTCCGCCAACGCCCCGACGGCCTCCCGGTCGACCCATGGCTGCGAGTCCACGTCCGAGCCGGCGGAGTCATCGTGAACGTCGCCCACCACAGCATGATGATCCCGGGAACCCTGGCCCAGTGGCGCGACCGCACGGGCCTCCCGTTCGACAAGAGCGGCCCGGTCCCGGTGCCGGGCGCACTGTCAGACGTGCACTGTTCAGTCGAACACGACCACGCCGTCTACGTAGAACCCAACGTCTGGGTCCACCACCCCCTCTAACCCACCGCCGGCTGGCGCTCAGAGGCGCCTCCGAGCCGGCGAGACACCCCTACGGACCAGCCGGGAGATCTCAGCTGGCCCCCAGAGGTGTCTCCGGGCCGGTGAGGCACCCCCGAGCGCCAGCCGGGCCCGGGGAGGTGCTCGGCGGTCGGGGGCGGCAGTGTGCCGCGCGTGGTGGGCGGTGCGGCGCGAGGCGCGTGGCTGGTCCCTGGGGGTGTCTCGGGGCCGGTGAGGCACCCCCGAGTGCCAGCCGGGACCGGGATCCTCGCGGGCTGGGTGAGGCCCGTGGTGAGCGCCGCGGCCTCGCTCGACGCGGCTGGGCCGGGAGCCGGGCGGCGGCCGCGTGGCCGCTCGGACGGGACTCGGCTCGTGGCCTACGGACGGGCGCTCGGTATCCGTACCGAAGAAGTCATCGGCGTTCGGCGATGCGGACCATGTCGCCGGGGACCACCGAGAGCACGACCACTGCGCGCCCGTTGTTCACCGCGATCGCCACCTGGTCCGCGGAATCGGTGTAGACCAGCAGCTCGCCGGCGCCCACATCGGCGAACGTGCCACCCCGGCGGGCGCGCACCGTCCCGTTCACCACGAGTTCCGGGGCGAGCCCGGTGAGCATCGTGCCGTTCGCGGCCAGCTGCACGTTCCCGAAGCGGTCCACGGTCAGCACCTCGGCCTCGATCCAGCCGTCACCGACGCTGGTCACCGGGTCGGGCAGGCGGACCAGGGCGGACGGCGTGATCGCCGCCCCCGCGCCGGCCGGGTCGGCCCCCGCGGCCAGCCGGGCCGCGGCCGGTGCGAACACGTCCCGCCCGTGGAAGGTCCGGGACACGTCGCCCAGCGTCCAGTCCGGGTTGGTCAGCTCGTAGGCGGCGGTGATCCCGCCGAGCGCCTCGGCCGCCCAGATCAGCAGGCCGTTGTCCGGTCCGACGAGCAGCCCGTTCGGCGTGCTCAGCACCACGCCGCGCCGTGCCGTGCCGACGCCCGGGTCGACCACCGCGAGATGCACCGAGGCCGGCAGGTGGGGCGCGGTCTGTGCCAGCACGGCCGCGCCACGGCTGACGTCGGCGGGCGGTACGTGGTGCGTCACGTCGATCACCCGGACATCCGGCGCGATCCGCGCGATCGACCCGTGGCAGGCCGCGACGAAGCCGTCGAAGGTGCCGTAGTCGGTGGTGAAACTGATCCATCCATAACCGGCCATGGTGGCTGACGTTACTGCCAGTCGCGGCCGCCCGCGTCCCGCCGGCGCCCGCGTGTCTCCGGTCACGTCCGGGTCTCCCGGAGCGGGGTGCGGGCCGGGACCGCCCCGGCGATCTGGCAGGGTTGATCTCATGCGTCTCGTGATCTTCACCGAACCCCAGCAGGGTGCCAGCCACGACGACCTGCTCCGGGTGGCCAAGGCTGCCGAGGATGGCGGCTACGACGGGTTCTTCCGCTCCGACCACTACCTCAAGATGGGTGACGGGCCCGGGCTGCCCGGCCCCAGCGACGCCTGGATCACCCTGGCCGCGCTGGCCGTGCAGACCTCCCGGATCCGGCTCGGCACGCTGGTCAGCTCGGCGACCTTCCGGCTCCCCGGCCCGCTGGCGATCGCGGTCGCCCAGGTCGACGCGATGAGCGGCGGCCGGATCGAGTTCGGTCTCGGCGGCGGCTGGTTCGACAGTGAGCACCAGGCTTACGGCATCCCGTTCCCGGCCATCGGCGAACGTTTCGACCGTCTCGAGGAGCAGCTCGAGATCATCACCGGGCTGTGGAAGACGCCGGTCGGCTCGACCTACGCCTTCGAGGGCAAGCACTACCAGCTCAGTGACTCCCCGGCGCTGCCCAAGCCGGTGCAGTCCCCGCTCCCGGTGATCGTCGGCGGCAAGGGCAAGAAGCGCACCCCGGACCTGGCCGCCCGCTACGCGGCCGAGTTCAACGTCCCGTTCTCCAAGATCGAGGACATCTCGGTCCAGTACGACCGGGTCCGCGCCGCCAGCGCCGCCATCGGCCGCGCCGAGCCCCCGGCGTTCAGCGCCGCAGCGGTGCTCTGCGTCGGCCGCGACGACGCCGAGGTGCGCCGCCGGGCCGCCGCCATCGGCCGCGAGGTCGAGGAGATGCGCGAGAACGGCGGCATCGTCGGCACCCCGGCCGAGGCCCTCGAGGTGATCGGCCGGTACGCCGAGGCCGGCGCCTCCCGCCTCTTCGCGCAGGTCCTCGACCTGTCCGACATCGATCACGTCGACCTGGTCGCTTCGGACGTCCTGCCCCACCTCTGATCCTCCTTCCCGGCTCGGCGGCCGTCCTCCCGGGCGGCCGCTGGGTCAGGGCCTGTCCTAGCCGCGCAGCCGCAGACCTCGTGGTGTCGCGCGGAAGCCGGCCGTGGTCAGCGCCTCCCGCAGCGGCGACGAGTGCACCGACTCCCCGTCGGCGCGCTCCACCGACAGCGCACCGAGCACCCCCGACCGCACCGAAGCCGCCAGCGCCTGCCCGGCCGCCGTCAGCGCCTCCGGATCGTCCGCGAAGGACAGCAGCGTGCGACCGCCACGTTCCACGTACAGCACCAGCTCGCCGCCGGCCAGCACGACCAGCGCGCCCGCCTTGCGACCGGCCCGGTGCCCGGCCTTCGCCACCGGTTCGCCGTCACCGCTGTCCACGATCCGGTCCGGCCACGGCAGCGCCGCCCCGTACGGATTGGCCGGGTCCGTCGCGGCCAGCACCAGCGCACTCGTCCCGGTACGCCTGGCCAGCTCGGCCGGCTCCGCCAACGCGCGCAGCCGGTCCACCGCGCCGGGCACCGCGAACTGCGCCGCCCCGAGCCCTTCCACGAAATACCCCCGGCGGGCCGCACCCCGCTCCTCCAGAGCGCTGAGCACCGGGTAGACCGCGGCGAACCCGCCGGTCACCCCTTCCGCCATCACCGCGCCCCGGGTCACCACGCCGTGCCGTTCGAGCAGGACGTCGGCGAGCGCGGCGGCCCGCCGGGTCGGGTCCAGATCCCGGTCCGGCAGCTTCGACCAGCGGCCGGCCATGTGCAGCGGCCCGGTCCGGGACGGCATGGCCGGCCGCCCCGGACGTCGGTAACGGCTCCGGGCCGGCGCGGCTTTCGCCTTGTGCGCCCCGCTGCCACCGAGCATCGCCCGCAGCGGGGCGAGGGTGTCGTTGGTGAGGTGCCCGGCCCACACCAGATCCCACACGGCGCCGGCCAGGTCGGTGTCGTCGGTCGAGCCGACCCGGTCGGCGAGCGAGCGGAAGAACATCGCCTGCCCGTCGCCGAGCGCGTCCAGCACGGCCTGGTGCGCCGGGGTGAGCGCGAACTCCTCGTCCGGTGGGGGCAGCAGCAGGGGCGCGCTGTCCGCGTACGCCAACGTCACCCACCCGTCGCCCCCGGCGATCGCACCGGACCCGGCCCACAGCACCTCGCCGCCGCCGGACAGCTCGTCGAGCAGCGGTGGCGCGTAGTCGGCCACCCGAGCCGGCAGCACCAGCCGTTCCCAGGCCGAGGCCGGCACCGCCACGCCCTGCACCTGCTCGAGTGCCGCGGCCAGCGCCTCCACCCCGCGGGCGTTGCCACCCACCTGCTGCCACCGGGGCAGGAACGCGGCGAGCGTCTTCGGCGGCACCGGCTCGATCTCCCGGCGCAGCGCGGCGAGGGAACGTCGCCGCAGCATGCGCAGCACCTCGGCGTCGCACCACTCGGTGCCCGCGCCGTCCGGGGAGAACTCACCGGAGGTGACCCGGCCGGTCGCGCTCAGCCGTTTCAACGCCTGCTCGACCACGAACACGCCCAGTCCGAATCGGGCCGCGCAGGTCGCCGCGAGGAACGGCCCGTGCGTACGGGCGTAGCGCGCGACCAGGTCACCGAGCGGGTCGGCGAGCGGTTCCAGGTACGCCTCGGGGATGCCGACCGGCAGCGCCACGCCGAGCGCGTCGCGGTACCGCCCCGCGTCGTCGATCCCGATCCAGCGGTCCTCGCCGGCCACCCGCACCCGGATCGCGCGGCGGGCCGACTCCAGCGTGCGCACCCAGTCCTCGGGCACGCCGCGCTCGGCCAGCTCGGCGGCGGACAGGTCACCGAGCAGCCGGAGCAGCTCGGCGGCGTCCTCCGCGTCCCGGGGGCTGCGCTGCGGGCTCAGCCACTGCAACTGCGTCGCGGTCTCGATCACCACCGCGGGGTCGAGGAGCTCGCGCAGGTCGACCCGGCCGAGCAGCTCGCCGAGCAGGGTGGCGTCCAGGGCCAGCGCGGCGGCCCGGCGCTCGGCGAGCGGGGCGTCCCCCTCGTACAGGAAAGCGCCGACGTATCCGAACAGCAGCGAACGGGCGAACGGTGACGGGCGCTGGGTCTCCGCCTCGACCAGCCGGACCTTGCGCCCGGCGATCTCCCGCATCAGGCCGGACAGCCCGGGAACGTCGAAGACGTCCTGCAGGCACTCGCGGGCCGCCTCCAAGGTGACCGGGAAGTCGGCGAACTCGCGGGCCACGTCGAGCAGTTGCGCGGACCGCTGGCGCTGCTGCCAGAGCGGCTGCCGGCGGCGCGGATCGCGGCGGGGCAGCAGCAGCGAGCGGGCCGCGCACTCCCGGAACCGGGACGCGAACAGCGCGGACGTGCCCACCGACTCCTCGACCATCTGGGCGATCTCCTCCGGGTCGAAGGCGACCAGGTCAGCGCCGGGTGGCTCCTCCGCGGTGTCCGGCAGCCGGATCACGATGCCGTCGTCGGAGGGCATCACCTGACCGTCCACGCCGTACCGCTCGCTGAGCCGGCGGGCGATCGCCAGCGCCCACGGCGCGTTCACCTTCGCACCGAGCACACAGTGCACGGTCATCCGCCAGTCGCCCAGCTCGTCGCGGAACCGTTCCACCACGATGGTCCGGTCGTCCGGCAGGTGCCGGGTGGACTCCCGCTGCTCACGCAGGTAGGTGACCAGGTTCCCGGCGGCCCACTCGTCCAGGCCGGACTCGCGCAGCGCCGCGGTGGCCGCCTCGTCGCCGGCCCGGGCCAGGGCGCGCAGCCGGGCGCCGATGGCCCGGCCCAGCTCGATCGGCCGGCCCGGGGAGTCGCCCTTCCAGAACGGCATCCGGGCCGGGGCGCCGGGCGCGGGGGAGACCAGCACCCGGTCCGGGGTGATGTCCTCGATCCGCCACGAGGTCGAGCCGAGCAGGAAGACGTCACCGACCCGCGACTCGTAGACCATCTCCTCGTCCAGCTCACCGACCCGGGAGGCGCGCTCGGAACCGGCCAGGAAGACCCCGAACATGCCGCGGTCCGGGATGGTGCCGCCGCTGGTCACGGCGAGGCGCTGGGCGCCCGGCCGGCCGGTCAGCAGATCGGTGCCGCGATCCCAGACCAGGCGGGGCCGCAGCTCGGCGAAGGCGGTCGACGGGTACCGCCCGGAGAGCATGTCGAGCACCGCGTGCAGGGCCGACTCGGGCAGCTCGGCGAACGGCGCGGCCCGCCGGACCAGCGCGGCCAGCTCGTCGACCGGCCAGGCGTCCATCGCCACCATCGCGACCACGTGCTGGGCCAGCACGTCCAACGGGTTGCGCGGGTACCGCAGCTCCTCGATCGCGCCGGCGATCATCCGTTCCGCGACGACCGCGCAGGAGAGCAGGTCACCGCGGTGCTTGGGGAAGACCACCCCGCGCGAGACCGCGCCGACCTGGTGACCGGCCCGGCCGATCCGCTGCAGGCCGGCCGCGACCGTCGGCGGGGCTTCGATCTGCACGACCAGGTCGACCGCGCCCATGTCGATGCCGAGCTCCAGGCTCGAGGTGGCGACGACCGCGGGCAGCCGGCCGGACTTCAGCGCCTCCTCGATCTGCTTGCGCTCCTCCCGGGAGACGCTGCCGTGGTGCGCTCGGGCCACCACGGCCGGCGCGCCGGAGGCCGCCGCGGACTGCGCCATGATTGCCGCCGGCATCCCTGCCGCGCCGCCACCCTGTCCGCTTCTCATCAGGCCGGCGGCGATCTCACCGACCGCGACCGGCATGGCAGAGCCCTCTTCGGTACGACCGGAGCCCCGGTCCGGCTCCTCGCGCCACGCCGTCTCGCCGCGCTGGGTGGCCTGCTCGGCGAGCCGGGCCAGCTCCACCCGCTCGGCGGACAGCTCGTTGAGCCGGGCGCAGAGCCGTTCCGCGCCGCGCCGGGAGTTGGTGAAGACGATCGTCGAGCGGTGCGCCTCGATCAGGTCGAGCACCCGCTCCTCGACGGCCGGCCAGATCGACGGCGTGCGCCGGCCACCCTCCAGGTCGTCGGACTCGGACGCCTCGTCGAGCCGGGTCATGTCCTCGACCGGCACCTCGACCGACACCTCGATCGTCTTGGTGCTGGGCGGCTTGACGATCTCGACGTGCTGCGACCCGCCGAGGAAGCGGGCGGTCTCCTCGATCGGGCGCACCGTCGCGGACAGCCCGATCCGCTGCGCCGGGCGCTCCAGCAGCGCGTCCAGCCGCTCCAGGGAGACCGCCAGGTGAGCGCCCCGCTTGGTGGCCGCGACCGCGTGCACCTCGTCGATGATCACTGTCTGGACGCCGCGCAGGGAGTCCCGCGCCGCCGAGGTGAGCAGCAGGAACAACGACTCGGGAGTGGTGATCAGGATGTCCGGCGGGGTGCGGGCGAACCCGCGGCGCTCGTCGGCGGGCGTGTCACCCGTACGCATGCCGACCGTGATCTCCGGCGGTGGTAAGCCGAGGCGGCCCGCCGCCTGACGGATGCCGGTGAGTGGGGCCCGCAGGTTGCGTTCGACGTCGACGGCGAGGGCTTTCAGCGGGCTCACGTAGAGCACCCGGCATCGCCGCCGAGCCTCCTCGGGGACCGGCTCGCCGGCCAGCCGGTCGAGGGACCAGAGGAAGGCGGCAAGCGTCTTGCCGGAACCGGTGGGCGCGACCACCAGGGCGTGCCGGCCCGCGCCGATCGCCCGCCAGGCCCCGGCCTGCGCGGCGGTGGGCGCGGCGAACGCGGCCGTGAACCACTCCCGGGTGGCCGGTCCGAACTTCTCGAGCACGTCTCGCACGTCACCCGTCCTCTCGTCGTGGTCCGGCTTCATCCTCCACCGGGGGTGTGACAGAAACCGGCGACGAGGCCCACGCGGGGCCCGGGTGATCGTCATTCCGTGGGCGGTCTGTCCCTGATTATCCTGATGACCGACACGATGGGTGGTGCCGATGGCGGTCAGGCAGATGCTCGTCGCCGGCCGGTACCTTCTCTTGGAACCGGTCGGCGCTGGTGGGATGGGACGGGTCTGGCTGGCCCGGGATCAGATGCTGGACCGGGACGTGGCGATCAAGGAGATCGTCCCACCGGACTGGATGAGCGCGACCGAGAAGGATCGGCTGCACAATCGGACACTCCGCGAGGCGCGCAGCGCGGCCCGGCTGACGCATCCGCACGTGGTCCGGGTCTACGACGTGGTGCACGCCCAGGGCCTGTCCTGGATCGTCATGGAGTATGTGGCGTCCCGGTCGCTCTACCAGGTGCTCACCACCAAGGGTCCGTACCCGCCGGTCGAGGCGGCCCGGGTCGGCCTGGCCGTGCTCTCCGCGCTGACCGCGGCACACGGCGCCGGGGTGCTGCACCGCGACGTGAAGCCGCACAACGTCCTGATCGGCTCCGACGGCCGGGTGCTGCTGACCGATTTCGGTCTGGCCACCTTCGTCGACGACGGCATGGTCACCACGCCCGGGCTGATCGTCGGCTCACCGCAGTACGTGTCCCCGGAGCGGGCCCGGGACGGCGCCTCCACTCCGGAGTCGGACCTGTGGTCGTTCGGGGCCACGCTGTACGCGACGGTCGAGGGGCAGTCACCCTATGCGCGGGACAGCGCGATGGCGACGCTTGCCGCGCTGGCCACCGAACCCCCCGACCCCGCGGAGCGTGCCGGGCCGCTGGGCCCGATTTTAGAAGCCCTTCTTCGGTACGAACCGGAAGCGCGCCTGACGGCCGCCGAGACGGAGCGGCAGCTCCGAGCGGTGATCGAGGAGGCCGAACCGGCCCTGCCCGCACAGCGGCACCGGAGCGCGCGGGGGGAGCCCAGCCCTGCCCCGGCCGTCGAACCGCTCGTGGACACCGGCGGCGTCCCCACCAGAGACGTCCCAACCGCGCCCGTCCCGACCGAGCCCGTCCCGACCGAGCCCGTTTCCACCGAGCCCGTCTCCACGGCAGCTGTCTCCACGGTGGCTGTTTCCACGGCGCCCGTTTCCGCGGCAGCCGTCTCCACTGCGGCTGTTTCCGCGGGTCCTGCTGCTCCCGGAGGTGACTCTGGCGGATCGTCTTCCGTGGGGGAAACGAAGCCGGCGCCCGCGCCGCGTCTCCCCCGCCGTAAGGCTCTGGCCGAAAGCGATCAGCAGAGCAGCGCCACCGAGGGCATGACCCGTGGGAATGTCACCGGCGCACCGATCCGCGCCGAACACCCCGAACCCGCTGACCGAGCCATCCGGGCGAGCACCGGCGACCTGTCCGACACCAGCATCTTCGCCGATGCCGATGCCGATGCCGATGCCGATGCCGATGCCGGTGGCTCGGGCACGGCGGTTGATGAGTTCGTCACCGAGGAAGCCGAGGAAGCCGAGAACTCCGAGGACTCCGACGGCTGGTGGCTGCCCTCCGGCCACTGGTCGGACCGCCCCTACGCCGACGGCGCCGACTCCTCCGGGAACGACTACATCGACGGCACCTTCACCAGCGACGACGCCTACTCCCCGGTCTCCGCGGCCGCCGCGGGCGGAATCCACCACGGCCCCGGCAGCCATCACGGCCGCCGTGGCGCCGACCGCACCGGCGCGGATTCCTCCCGCCCTCGCCCCCGGCCCCACCCGAACCGCCAACCGGCCGCCGCCGGCGATCCCGCGACCCCCCGGACGTCCCGCCGCGGCAACCAGGCCTCGGGCCACACGATCCCGGCTCCCCGCTCCCCGCTCTCCGGTCACCCGGGCGCGAACCGGATGTCCGCACCCGGGTGGCAGTTCCGCCCCCGGCCGATGGACCGGACCCGGACCCGGCTGGTCGTCGCGGGTCTGCTGCTGGTCGCCGTGCTCGGCGTCAGTGCGCTGAGCGTCCATCTGGTCCAGCGGGACGCCGCCACGCCGGAGGTGGTCCGGCCACCGGCCGTCGCCCCGTCCTCGCCCCGGGCGTCACCGACCGTCCGTGCCCCGCGCCCCGGCGGTTTCTCGCCGGTGGTCTGCGACGCGACAGCACCCGCCGGCGTCCCGGTCGCCCCGAAGCGGGGCGCGGCCCGGGGTGTCAGCGGCTGGGTCCTGCAGGCCGGCTGGTCCTACTTCACCGACGGGACCGGGTTCCACATCCCGGTCCCGGACGGCTGGACCTACCAGCGGATCGGCACCATGTACTGCTTCCGGGACCCGCTCAGCACCGGGGTGCTGAGCCTGGACGTGGGCCGCCGTCCCCGCACCGACCCGCTCAAGGGCTGCCGTGCCGAGGACCGCCGGCTCCGGCTGACCGGCCGGGTCCGCGACTATGCGCTGATCACCGTCGCGTCGGTGACCCTGCTGCACAAGGCCGCCGACTGGGAGTACCGCTACCGCACCGAGGCGGGCGCCCTCCGCCGTGCCACCACCCGCTGGTTCACGGCCGGTGGCCGGCCGTACGCGCTCGGCTGGTCCACCCCGGAATCCGCCTGGGCCACCGAACTCAGCAAGGTCCAGATGGTCCGGAGCACCTTCTACACCGACACCCAGGGCACCTCCGCCGCCGCCAGGAGCAGCTGATCCGCCTGCCACACCCCGCACCGCCTGGCACAAGGGGGCACGCGAGGGGAGAGGCTGGCGCAGGGCGCCCTCGTCAGCTCACGCTGGCGGTGGCCAGCTTGATGCTGAACCCGACGAACAACGCGCCCACCCCGGTGGCAGCGCCGGCGGCCAGCCGGCGTCGCCGCTGGAACTGCCCGGCGAGGAACCGGCCCCCGAAGATCAGCGCGGTCAGGTACAGCGCGCTGAAGAACTGCACCACCGCCCCGAGCACCAGGAACGACCACGCCGGATGCGGATATCCCGGCTCGACGAACTGGAGGAAGAACGAGACGAAGAACAGGATCGCCTTCGGGTTCAGCAGGCTGATCACCGCCGCCCGGCGGAACGGCCGCTGCATCTCGGCCGGCGCCTCCTCGGCCACCGGGGCCGGCTCGTCCCGGTGCCGCCAGCCGTGCCAGGCGCCCCGGATGATGTTCACCCCGACCCAGGCCAGATAGGCCGCCCCGGCGTACTTCAGCACCAGGAACAGCGGCGGGTACGTCCCCAGCAGCGAGGACACCCCGGTGGCGGACAGGACCATGAGCACCGCGTCGCCGATGAAGACCCCGCACGCCGCCTGATAGCCGGCCCGGACGCCCCGGCGGGCGCCGACCGAGAGCACGAAGATCGAGTTCGGCCCGGGCAGCAGGATGATGGCCACCACGCCGAGCACGTACGTCCAGAAATCAGTGATGCCCAGCATCGGTCACGCCCTCCCCGGCCCCGATCCGCCGGCGGCCAGGCGGTCCCGCAGGCGTTGCGCCACGGCCGGCCACTCGTCTGCCGTCAGCGCGAAGACTACGGTGTCCCGCCAGGAGCCGTCGGGCCGCAGCCGCTGCCTGCGGAGCAGCCCGTCCCGGCTCGCACCGAGCCGGGCGATCGCCTGCTGGGAGCGCTCGTTGCGGATGTCGGTGTACCAGAACACCTTGGCCGCGCCGAGCACGTCGAACGCCCGCTCCAGCAGCATCAGCTTCGCCTCGGTGTTGACCCCGGTCCGCCACCACTTGCGGCCCAGCACGGTGTGCCCGATCCCCACCGCGCGGCGCACCGGGTCGACGTCGTGGTACGTCGTCATGCCCATCACGACGCCGGTCACCGGGTCGACCTGGGCCCACCCGGCCCGGTCGCCCCGCCACTGCCCGCGGATCACCTCAGCGATCTCGGCGGCGGTGTCCTCCGGGGTGCGTGCCCGCGGGGTCGGGAGGTACCGCCAGACCTCCTCGTCGTCCAGCGCCTCGAACAGTCCCGCCGCGTGCGCCGGGGAGAGCGGCTCCAGCCGGACGTGCCGGCCCTCCATCAGGACCGGCGTCTGCCACTCGGCCGAGGTGCGGCCGGGCAGGTAGGCCGGTGGTGGCGTCGTGACGCCCGGATCGGTCTCCGGCGGGCCGGCGACCCGGCGGATCGGGAGCACACCGGCCCAGTGCGGCAGGTCGAGATCCTCCGGATCGTCCACCACGCCGTGCTCGCGGAGCCGGACCGAGACCTCCACCAGCGGCAGCGCCAGCAGACTGGTCTGTGCCATCTCCTGCTTGGTCGGCGGCCGGCTGTCGGCGGCCCGGCCGACGCCGACCTTCTCCACCAGCGCTCGCATGGCCTCCGCCTTCTCGGCCGGGTCGGTGACCGGCCGGGCGACGCCGAGGGCGACCACCGAGCGATAGTTGGCGCTGTGGTTGAACTGCGACCGCGCGTAGACCAGGCCGTCGAGCAGCGTGACGCTCACGCAGATCGGGATGCCGTCGCCGCGGGCCGACAGCGCCATCCGCCCGCCGGTGGAACCGTGCAGGTAGAGCGTCTCGCCGACCCGCACGTGCAGGGTCGGCAGGACGCGGGGCTCGCCGTCCACCACAAAACCGGCCGAACAGTCGAACGCCTCGTCGAGGATGGCATGTGCCTTCTCCCGGTCGTAGTGCATGCGCTCGCGGGTCCGGGACGCGGTGGTCCGGTCGGTAGCGGCGTAGACGTCGGTCATCAGGGCCTCCCCGGTAGTGCTGTGTGGCGTGCCTTCGGCGACTTGCACTTGTTCTTGTACTAGTACAGAATCGTCGCTGTGGCAGAACAGTATCAGGTCAGCGGTGAGACCGCCGCCGCGATTTCGGCGAGCATCGAGGCCGGTGTGGTGCGTGGCGACTGGGTCTTCGGGGCGGCGCTCCCGCCGGTGCGGGTGCTGGCCGGCACGCTGCACGTCAGCCCGGCCACGGTCGCCAAGGCGTATCAGGATTTGAGGCAACGCGGCGTCGTCGAGACCGAGGGCCGGCGCGGCACCCGGGTCCGGTTCCGCCCGCCGGTGGCGCTCTCCCGCGCGGTCCTGCGCCCCCCGGTGCCGGCCGGCGTGCTCGATCTCTCCCTGGGCGAGCCCGACCTGCGGTTCCTTCCGCCCCTCGGCCCGGCGCTGCGGGCGGTCGCCGACCAGGTCGGTCCGCCGCAGGGCTATGCGTCGGCGGTGACCATGCCGGAGCTGATCGAGTCGGCCCGTCCGCGCCTGCTCGCCGAGGGCATCCCGGTCGCCGACGCGGCGATCGCGGTCACCGCGGGCACGCTCGACTCGATCGAGCGTTTGCTCACCGCGCATCTCCGGGCGGGCGACGCGGTCGCGGTCGAGGATCCGGGCTGGTCCAACCTGCTCGATCTGATCGCCGCCCTGGGCATGCGGCCGCTGCCCGTCGCGGTGGACCAGCAGGGTCCCGACCCCGAGTCACTCGCCGCCGCGCTGCGGGCCGGGGCGCGAGCCGTGGTGATCACCGTGCGCGCGCAGAACCCGACCGGCGCCGCGGTCGGCGTGGCTCGCGCGGTGGTCCTGCGCGAGCTGCTCGCCGGGCATCCCGAGATCCTTCTGGTGGAGGACGATCACGCCGCCGAGCTGGCCGACGAGCCACCGCACTGCATCGGCCCGGTGACCCGGTGGTGGGCGTTCGTCCGCTCCGCCTCCAAACCGTTCGGGCCGGACCTGCGGATCGCGGTGCTCGCCGGCGACGAGACCACGATCGCCCGGGTCGCCGGCCGGATGCGGATCGGCATGGGCTGGGTCTCCACCCTGTCCCAGCGGCTCCTCCTCCAGCTCTGGCAGGATCCGGAGGTCACCGAGCTGGTCGCGGCCGCCGCCCGGTCGTATGCGGTGCGCCGCCGCGCCCTGCGCACCCTGCTGCAGGCGCAAGGTGTCCCGGCGTTCGGCGAGACCGGCATCAACGTCTGGGTTCCGGTCCCCGACGAGACCCACGCGATCGCCACGCTGCGCGACGCGGGTTATGCGGTGGCACCCGGCGCGCTCTTCCGGATCGCCGCGCCGCCCGGCATCCGGATCACCGTCAGCCCGCTCGCGGAGCCCGACCTCCCCGCCCTGGTCACGGCGGTGACGACCGTGGTCCACCCGACGGCTCCAGGTCCGCTGATGCGATGAGACCGCCGCCGGACCGACCGTCACACCCCCTTTTCGGTACGACCATTGCCGGTCGATTCGCGAGCGCTGCTGCCCGCGGGGTCGTCCCGGGACCAATCGCCCCCACCGCTCGCCTCCCGTCGCACGCCCACCCGATCGCGTGCCGCTGTCGCCCCGGCCCCGGTCGACCGCGTGACCCCCGCCCTCTCGGAACCGGCGGGCTGTCACCCGTGTGGGTGGGTCCGGTCGGCGGGCCGGTGGTGCGTACCGGTAAAACGGACGCATGGCAGGGACCGGAGCGCCGCCTGGCGCACAGCAATGGGTGCCGTCCCAGGCGCGCAGCATCGACGAGCTCAAGCAGGCCGCCGCCGGCTGCCAGGGCTGTGAGCTGCACGAGAACGCGACGCAGACCGTCTTCGGCCGGGGCGCGCCCCACGCGAAGATCGTTTTTGTCGGTGAGCAGCCCGGTGACGTCGAGGACCAGCACGGCCTGCCGTTCGTCGGCCCGGCCGGCCGGCTGCTGCGGGAAGCGGTGGACGACGCCGGGATCGACCCGGGCATCCTCTACATAACGAATGCGGCGAAGCATTTCCGGTTCGAGCTGCGGGGGACCAGGCGGATCCATCAGACGCCCGGCCCGGCGCACATCGCCGCCTGCCGCCCATGGCTGGTCGCCGAGTTCGCCCTGCTGAAACCGCAGCTCGTGGTGCTGCTCGGAGCGACCGCGGGCAAGGCGTTGCTGGGTCCGTCGTTCCGGGTCACCCGGTCCCGCGGGCAGCTGATGCCCTGGCCCGCCTCGGCCGAGCACCCGGAGGACTTCCCGGTCGCCGACATCCAGGCGCTGGCCACGATCCATCCGTCGGCCGTGCTGCGCGCGGACGATCGTGACCTGGCCTACCGCGGTCTGGTCGACGATCTGAAGATCGCCGCCGCGGCCGTCACCGCCTGAACCCTCGATCCGCGTCCCGTGACCGCCCCTCCGGCAACCAGTGGCGCACGTCACAGTCCGGTTCGCAGCCGGGCTCGCCTTTGCGGAACGAGGCGTGCGGGAGGCGCGTAGGTAGGCTCGTCTGCGTGCGATTGACGGAATTCTGGCGACGGCTTGAGCAGGCGTTCGGGGCAGGTTACGCCCGCAGCATCGCGGCCGATCAGGCCTTTTCGGACTTGGGCGGACGCACTATCGACGAAGCCATCGCGCAGGGTATCGGCACGGCTACCATCTGGCGCGCCGTGGTGGCCGCTTACCCCGATCGGGTGCCTTCCCAGCTGCACTGAGTCATTTTTCGTACGCTTGTTCTGGCGTGTCGCTCGATGTCGTACAAGTGTTCGGCTATTGTCCACAGCGGCTCGGCCATCCACAGCTCTCGGTAGGGCAGAGGGTTTTTGTCATACCCACCGCATACCGTGTCGGCCGTGGCGAAGAACGCGAAGTCGAATACAGGGGTGGCGGCAATGGTGGCAGGACCGGACAGGGAAAAGGCGCTGGAGCTAGCGCTTGCACAGATCGATAAGCAGTTCGGCAAGGGCTCGGTGATGCGGCTCGGCGAACGGCCTGTGGTCCAGATGGCCGTCATCCCGACCAGCTCGATCGCCCTCGATGTGGCGCTCGGCGTCGGTGGCCTGCCGCGTGGCCGGGTCGTCGAGATCTACGGACCGGAGTCCAGCGGTAAGACCACGGTCGCACTGCACGCCGTGGCCAACGCGCAGAAGGCCGGCGGCACGGCCGCGTTCATCGACGCGGAGCACGCCCTCGACCCGGATTACGCCCGGGCGCTCGGCGTCGACACCGACGCCCTGCTGATCTCCCAGCCGGACACCGGTGAGCAGGCGCTCGAGATCGCGGACATGCTGATCCGCTCCGGCGCGCTCGACATCATCGTCATCGACTCGGTCGCGGCGCTCGTGCCGCGCGCCGAGATCGAGGGCGAGATGGGTGACAGCCACGTGGGTCTGCAGGCCCGTCTGATGAGTCAGGCGCTGCGCAAGATCACTGGCGTGCTCAGCAACACCAACACCACGGCGATCTTCATCAACCAGCTCCGCGAGAAGATCGGCGTCATGTTCGGCTCGCCCGAGACGACGACCGGTGGCCGCGCGCTGAAGTTCTACTCGTCCGTGCGTCTGGACGTGCGCCGGATCGAGGCGCTGAAGGACGGCACCGACGTGATCGGCAACCGCACCCGGGTCAAGGTCGTCAAGAACAAGGTCGCGGCGCCGTTCAAGCAGGCCGAGTTCGACATCATGTATGGCAAGGGCATCTCCCGCGAGGGCTCGCTCATCGACGTGGGCGTCGAGCAGAGCATCATCCGCAAGTCCGGCGCCTGGTACACGTATGACGGCGACCAGCTCGGCCAGGGCAAGGAGAAGGCGCGGGAGTTCCTCAAGGAGAACCCCGACGTCGCCGCCGAGATCGAGAAGAAGATCCTGGAGAAACTCGGCGTCGGGCAGGTCACCGGGGACGCCGCCGGCGGCCCCGAGCTGCCGCCGGTCGACTTCTGATCCGGTAAGCCGCGATGGCCGGACGACGTGGTGCCCGGTCCGGGCGTGGATGGGATGCCATCCCGCCCCGGACCGGCGCCGAAGGACCGGAAGGCGAGCCCCCGGGCGAGAGTGCCTCGGGGCCGTCCCGGCGTGGCAGCACCCGGCGCGGCGGCCTTTCCCGCCGCCGCTCCGAGTATGACGACCAGGGCCTCTGGCAGACCTTCGGCTCCTCCAGCGAGACGCCGGAGGAGGCCGAGGCCAGTCCCGATCCGGATCCCGGAGTCCCCGCTGACCCCGCCGTCACCGGCGACCGGGTCGGCTGGGGCGCCAGCAGCTTCGACGCCCGGGTCGGCTGGGACGCCGACGGCCCGAAACGCCGGCGAGCCGGGCGGTCCGGCAGCCAGGAGAGCCCTGACCTTTCCACTGCTGAGGAGGGTTCCGGCCTTCCCGGTCCGCTGAGCCGAAAACGCCGGGGCGCAGGCGGCCGCAGCGACGATCCGGCTCCTCGGGGCTCCTGGGGCACCGCCCGATCCGGCGGCAGAACCCTCGATCGGGGGAGCGGTGGCATCGCCAATTCCGCAGAGCATGACCACGGCACGCTCGGCCCTGACAGCTCTGCCGGCGAAGCAGCCGAGCAGGGTGACCCTGGTTCGGGCAGTTTCGGCAGCGCGCCGGCCGGGCGGAGCCGCTTGAGCTCGGCGAAGTCGGCGAGCGACATCGCTGACTGGCTCGCGGCGCAGAGCGGCCGGAGTCCCGGCAGCCCTGCCGTCCGCCGAGGCGGGGACTCGCCCGGTGCCGCCGGGCAGGGGAGCGGAGACGACACGGACGCCTTCGGCGAGGCGAACGCTTCAGGCGCGGGCCGGCCCGGTGGCCGGCAGTCCGGGCGTGCCGGTCGACGGCGTGGTTCCGGCGCGGAGTCCGGTGACGGTGGTGCCGCCCGGAAGCCGGCGCAGCCACAGCAGACCGAGTCCGAGCGGGCCCGGGAGATCTGCCTGAACCAGCTCTCGGCACGTCCACGGACCCGCGTCGAGCTGGCCAAGGCGCTGGCTCGGAAGGAGATCTCCGAGGAGGTGATCGCGGAGGTCCTGGACCGGTATGACGAGGTCGGGATCATCGACGACGCGGCGTTCGCCCGAGCCTGGGTGTCCAGCCGGCACAACGGCCGTGGCCTTGCCCGCCGTGCTCTCGCCAACGAGCTCCGGCAGCACGGGGTGGACGCCGAGACCGCGAGTGAGGCGCTGGAGGCCGTCGACGACGAGTCGGAGGCGGCTATCGCCCGGTCTCTCGTCGACCGCAAGCTGCGCACGGCCAAGGGCCCACCGGAGGCCGTCTTCCGCCGACTCGTCGCCATGCTCGCCCGCAAGGGCTACCCGGCCGGCGTCGCCATCGGCGCAGTGAAGGACGCTCTGGCCGCCCGCGACGCCGAAGCCGCCGAGTTCGCCGACGGCCTGGACGCCGACGCCCTGGCCGACCAGGCCGAGGACACCCTCTCCTGACCACCGCCCACCACCCCGACCCACCGGGAAAGCCCGCGCACCCCACCACGGCCGATCCGCGCCCGCATTCCCGCAGTCCACGCCGCGCCGGGCCAGTGCGCCGGGTCCTCCGGGTGTGCGGATCGGGCCTGCAATTCGTTCCGCGGCTGGTCCGCGACCCGGCCGTTCCCCGCCGGTTCCGTGCACCGGACCCGCCGCCCGTGCCACGCCGCGGTCCATGAGCCGTGCACCACGATCCGCGCCTCGCCGGGCCCGCGTTCCGCGCCGCACCATTGCTGCGCCCGTGGTCCGTGCTGCGCCCGTGGTCCGTGCTGCGCCCGTGGTCCGTGCTGCGCCCGGGCCGGCAGGCCGCTCCGCGTCCCGGTCACCGGCCACGGTGCCTCCACCGCGAGGTGAGCCCGGCGGCGGCCCGGGGCCAGACCCACCCCATGGTTGCGCTTGGTAACAAGAGTTCCGATGCGGAGAGAAACCTCCGCCACCCCCCGGCAACCCCTCCGCCCCACCACCCGAGCGCCCGCTCCCACGCCCACCTCACGAACCCGATCCGTCACCCTCCCTGGTGGCATTGGTGCGGATCTCCACCGCTCGCCCCGATATAGTCTTGATGTGAGGAAGTCCACCATTCGACGGGAAACTCCGGATCGGCACGTCCGGGTAGGGCTACCGTCACGCTCGGTACGGTGGGTGTCCGGTTGTCGACGCGCGGAATAATCGTCGGGGGTCTCGTCAGCGCTGGTGATCCGGGTGGATTGACCAGCGCTGGAAGCGCCCGATGGTACGGCACGTCGGAAATATCCGGGCGATATCGTGAGCTGGGCGTAAGCACGTCTGTGCCGTACGTCCCTCCGCTGCCGAATCATGAGTCCTTGACCGAAGCGGCACTTGCGACCTAGCCTCGCGTTACACAAGGTTTGCTCGACCATCGCAAGCAACACACACAACATAGATCGCATTACATTACGGCATCACTTGGCGGGCTCTGTCCGTCAAAGCCTCCGCTCACTGCCGACCGCGCGGTGAGTGGTCAGACATATCAGCGGTCGACCCCACAACTCCACACACTCTGATCCGAGCCATCAGCAGCCGACCCGGAATCGGGAGCCGTTCGCACCGCCGACGGGGTCCGACAGAGCCTCGACGGGCGAGAAATCGCCCGAGGCGTTGTCACCCTCCGTCGACGATGACGACGGTGATGACGACGAGTCGGCTCCGCCGACGGAACCGTTCGTGTGACAACGGCCCCAGTGATCACTCAGCCCCAGCGTCATTCAGCCGAACCGGCGACGCGAAGAGCCGAGAGGCCGCAAAGCCGAAGAACCACGACAGCCGAAGGACCGCAAAGCCGAAGATCGCCAGCGACCAAGAGGTAGCAGCGGCCGAAGGGGCAGCAGCGACCAAGAGGTAGCAGCGGCCCGAGGTCGAAGCGGCCCCCCGGTTGAAACGGTCCAAGTCCACGGCGACCCAGGTCAAGCGGCCCAGCCAGCAGGCAACGCGGAATCCGCGCAGCCGGCCGACCGGACCGCCTGCCGGGCAGGTGAAACCCCACGGCTCGACGAGCCGCAGGGCAAGCCTCGCCGGCGGCAAGGCCCGAACCCGACCCTTCCAAGCCGGGCAAGGCACCGGGCAAAGTCGTCGGCTGACGGTGAACTCAAGGCCGGAATCAGAGACCCGACGAACCGGACCGGAGCGGCGAAAGCCACCCCGACTCCCGGTCCGGAGGCGGTCAGGAAGCCGGAACAAGCGGCCACCGGCCTCGCCGAGAGGCGAAGCTGGTAGCCGTACGGCCGGAGCGTGTGAGCCGGGGCGTGGTCATCTGCCTTGGTCGGGCATCCCGTAGATAGCCCGCGCGCGTTCACACCGCGCCGGCGGCGAAGGGAGACACGGCGAGATGGCCCCCCTGTACTGGGTGCTGGTAGTGGCGATCGTCGTGCTCGCCGTGTCGGTGATCGTCGGCATGACGCTGGGCGCCCGCGCGCTGCGCCAGATCCGCGCCGACCGGCAGGACGCCCACGATCGGCAGGAGCAGGAGGTCGGCGACGCGCAGGCGAAGGTCGCCGACGCGAACGCCAAGGCCGCCTCGGAACGTGCCGAGGCCGCCGCCGCGAAGGCCGAAGCCGCCGCCGCCCGTGCCGAGGCCCGCCGTGTGCTGGAGAACGCGCACAGCGAAGCCGACACCATCCTCGAGCACGCCCACCGGCAGGCCGAGACGGATGTCGAGCAGCTGCGCACCGCGGCCCGCAGGTCCGGGGAGCGGGAGATCGCGCTGCTCAACACCACGGCGAAGGAGCAGGCCGCCGAGGTGGAGCGCCGCGCCGCGCGGATCGACGAGCGGGAGCGGCTGCACTCCGAGGAGGTCGAGCGCCTGGTCGACCGGGAGCGCCGGCTGGTGGCGCTGGAGTCCGACCTCAACCGGCGGGAGTCCGCGCTGGGCCGCCGGGAGACCGAGGTGGCCGCCGCCGAGCAGGGCAAGCGCAAGGAACTGGAGCGGATCGCCGGGCTGACCGGGGAGTCCGCCCGTACCGAATTGATCGAATCGATCGAGGGGCAGGCGAAGCGGGAGGCCGCGATCCTGATCCGGGACATCGAGGCCGACGCGCGGAACACCGCCGACACCCGGGCCCGGCACATCGTGGTGGACGCGATCCAGCGGATCGCCAGCGAGCAGACCGCGGAGAGCGTGGTCAGCGTGCTGCACCTGCCGAGCGACGAGATGAAGGGCCGGATCATCGGCCGGGAGGGCCGCAACATCCGGGCCTTCGAGTCGACCACCGGGGTCAACCTGATCATCGACGACACCCCGGAGGCGGTGCTGCTCTCCTGCTTCGACCCGGTCCGCCGGGAGGTGGGCCGGTTGACCCTGGAGAAGCTGGTGCTGGACGGCCGGATCCACCCGCACCGGATCGAGGAGGTCTTCGACAGCGCCAAGAACGAGGTCGAGCGCCTCTGCGACCGGGCCGCCGAGGATGCGCTCGTCGACGTCGGGATCACCAGCATCCACCCGGAGATGGTGAAGTTGCTGGGCCGGCTCCGGTACCGCACGAGTTATGGCCAGAACGTGCTCAAGCACCTGGTGGAGACCGCGCACATCGCCGGGATCATGGCCGCTGAGCTGGGTCTGGACGTGCCGACCATGAAGCGGGCGGCGTTCCTGCACGACATCGGCAAGGCGCTGACCCACGAGGTGGAGGGCAGTCACGCGCTGATCGGCGCCGACCTGGCCCGCAAATACGGCGAGCACGAGGACATCGTCCACGCGATCGAGGCGCACCACAACGAGGTGCCGCCGCAGACCATCGAGGCCGTGCTGACCCAGGCCTCGGACGCCTGCTCCGGCGGTCGTCCGGGTGCCCGGCGGGAGAGCCTGGAGGCCTACGTCAAGCGCCTGGAGCGGATCGAGGAGATCGCCGGCGGCAAGCTCGGCGTCGAGAAGGTCTTCGCGATGCAGGCCGGCCGGGAGATCCGGGTGATGGTCCGCCCGGACGACGTCGACGACATCGGCGCCGCGGTGCTGGCCCGGGACGTGGCCAAGCAGATCGAGGAAGAGCTGACCTATCCGGGCCAGATCCGGGTCACCGTCGTCCGCGAGTCCCGCGTCACCGAGTTGGCAAGATAACCCCAGAACCCCCGATTTTGTACGACATGAGCCGCGGGAAAAGGCGCAACGCCGTGCGAAAGGCGCGACGCCGAGGGAAAGGGCGCAACGCCGTGCGAAAAGGCGCCACCCCACGCGGCAGAGCGTGACCACACGAAGCGGGCGGCCCTCCGCAGACCACCGGAGGACCGCCCGAAAGCGTGAATAAAGCGGTCAGATACCCGTGCCGCCCCCGGCACCCTCGGCCTGCGCGACGAGCGCGGCGACCGGAGGCTGCTGAGCGGGCGTCCCGGCGGTCTTGCGCCCCCGGGCCAGCCGCCGCTGCACGTACTGCGCGAGCTTCGACAGCGAGTAGTTCACCGCGATGAACAGCACCGCGATCACGACGTACACCTGGATCGGGTTGCTCAGGGCGCCGATGATCTGCTTGCCGATGTTTAGCGTCTCCTCGTAGCTGATGATGAAGCCGAGCGACGTGTCCTTGAGGACCACGACCAGCTGGCTGATCAGCGCCGGGAGCATGATCCGGTAGGCCTGCGGGAGCAGCACGATCATGGTGGTCTGCCGCGGGGAGAGGCCGATCGCGGCCGCCGCCTCGCGTTGCCCGGGCGGCAGGCCCTCCATGCCGGAGCGCAGGATCTCCCCGATGACCACCGAGTTGTAGACGGTCAGGCCGATCACCAGGTACCACAGCGTGTCCATGCTGACCCCGAACTCGGGGAGGCCGCGGGCCACGAAGAAGATGGTGAGCACGACCGGCAGCCCGCGGAACACCTCGACGCAGATCCGGGTGACCGTGGTGAGCGCGATGGTGAGCCCGCGCAGCAGGTAGGCCAGCGGCGTGGCGAGACCGACGAACCGGCGCCGGTTGAGTTCCTTGAGCTGGATCCGCAGCACCGCCAGCAGCGTGCCGACCACCAGCGACGTGATGATGGCCAGGACCGCGGCGGTCAGGGTGTTCTTGACGCCGGTGCCGATCCGGTCCCAGACCTGGGAGAAGTACTCGTTGGAGGGGTCGATCAGCGGACCCCAGAGCTCCATCGCGAACTGGCCCTTGTCGTCCAGCGGCACGTAGATGAAGTAGTACGCCCCGGCCAGCAGCCCGATCGCGATGACCACACTGGTGATCAGCGTGATCCGCTTCTGGCGCGGACCCGGAACGTCGTAGAGAACGCTCTGCTGGCTCATCGCGCGGCCACCGCCTGCCGCCGCTCGATCCGGTCGAGGAGTGTGCCGAGAGGCACGGTCATGATCAGGTATCCGATCGAGACGCCGATGGCGACGGGGACGAAGGCCAGGCCCTCGGCCGAGGTGAGCTGGTCGGCGGTCTGGGAGAGGTCACCGACCACGCCGAAGAAGCCGATCAGCGCCGAGTTCTTGATCATCGCGATGATCACCGAGCCGAGCGGCACCACTGACGCCTTCCAGGACTGCGGCAGTACGACGTACCGAAGGTTCTGGGTGAAGGTCATGCCCAGTGACCGCGCCGCCTCGGCTTGGCCCGCGGACACCGCGTTGACGCCGGAGCGCAGCGCCTCGCAGACGAACGCGGCGGTGTAGAGCACCAGCGCGATCAGCGCGAAGCGGAAGTACGGCAGGTCGGTGCCGAGCCGGGTGAAGAGCAGGTCGAGCAGCGGGATCCGCAGGAAGTCCGCGTTCGAGCCGAGCGCCGGCAGGGCGAACGCGGAGAAGAACATCACCAGGGTGAGTGGCATGTTGCGGAAGACGGTGACGTACGCGGTGCCGACCGCACGCAGGGGTGGCACCGGGGAGATCCGGAGTACCGCCACGACGGCGCCCAGGATGAGGGCACCGGTCGCGGCGAGCACGCAGATCTGGAGGGTGAGCCAGAAGCCGCCCGCGAAGACGTCGAACCTGTCGAAGATCACACTCACGGGCGGGGCTTCCTCCTCAGCTCCGGACTATCTACAGGGAGAACTCAGTAGCGGTTGACGGCCGGGGCGGTGCCCAGCTCGGCGCCGAACTTGCCGGCGGTGTCGTCCCAGGCCTTCTTCCAGGAGCCGTCCTTGAAGGAGGTCTCGAGGGTGTCGTTGATGAAGGTCCGGAAGTCCTTGTCGTCGATCTTCACGCCGATGCCGTACGGCTCCTTGGTGAAGTTGTCGCCGGCCAGCTTGTACTTGCCCTCGTTCTTGGAGATGTAGCCGAGCAGGATCACGTTGTCCGTGGTCACCGCGTTGACCTGACCGCCGTCGAGAGCCGTCACGCACTTGTCGTAGGTGTCGAACAGCACCAGCTGGCTGGCGACGTCCTTGACGTACGTCTTGATGTTCTCGGCCGGGGTCGAGCCGGTGACCGAGCAGACCTTCTTGGTCCCGTCCTTGAACGAGTCCGGCCCGGTGATCGTGGCGTCATCCGCCTTCACCAGGATGTTCTGACCGGCCTCGTAGTACGGCCCGGCGAACGCGATCCGCTTCTTGCGCTCGTCGTTGATCGTGTACGTGGCGACCACGAAGTCGACGTCGCCGTTGATGATTTTGTCCTCACGGACCTTCGACGGCGACTCGATGAACTCGATCTTGTCGGTCGAGATGCCGAGCTGCTTGACGATGATCTTGGCGATCTCGACATCGAAGCCCTCCGGCTTGCCGGACAGGCCCTTGAGGCCGAAGCCGGGCTGGTCGAACTTCGTGCCGACCTTGACGGAGCCCGCCTTGTTGAGGCGCTCCATCGTGCTGCCGGCCGCGAAGTTCTTGCTGGTGCCTGCGTCGGAGCCCCCGTCGGCGTCCTTGTCGCCGCACGCGGTCAGGCTGAAGGCCAGGGCGGTAACCGTGGCAATCGCCGCGAATCGCTGCAAACGCATGGTGTCATTTCTCCTTGTTCGATCGAACCCTGAATGGCTTGGGGGCCGGTCAGTGGGAAATCAGTGAGTCAAGATCTTGGAGAGGAAGTCCCGCGCCCGCTCGCTCGTCGGGTTCGCGAAGAACTCCTCCGGAGTGTTCTGCTCCACCAGCTGGCCGTCGGCCATGAAGACCACCCGGTTCGCCGCGTGCCGCGCGAAGCCCATCTCGTGGGTGACCACGACCATGGTCATGCCGTCCCGGGCCAGCGAGGTCATCACGTCCAGCACCTCACCGACCATCTCCGGGTCGAGCGCGCTGGTCGGCTCGTCGAAGAGCAGCGCCTTGGGCTGCATGGCGAGGGCCCGGGCGATCGCGACGCGCTGCTGCTGGCCGCCGGAGAGCTGGGCCGGGAACTTGTCCGCCTGGCTGGCGATGCCGACCCGGTCGAGCAGCGACATCGCGCGCTCCTTGACCGCGGCGGGCTTCTCCTTGCGGACCTTCAGCGGGCCGAGCATCACGTTCTGCAGGATGCTCTTGTGCGCGAACAGGTTGAACGACTGGAAGACCATGCCGACCTCGCTGCGCAGCTTCGCGAGGGCGCGGCCCTCGGCGGGCAGCGGCTGGCCGTCGAAAGTGATCGTGCCCGAGCTGATCGGCTCGAGCCGGTTGATCGCCCGGCACAGTGTTGACTTGCCCGACCCGGACGGTCCGATCACGACGACCACCTCGCCGCGTGCGACGGACAGGTTCACATCCTGCAGCACGTGCAGCGGGCCGAACCACTTGTTCACGTTCTCCAGAACGATGAGAGCCTCGTCTGCCACCCCGTGTCCATCCGCTCGTCGGGTCTTTCGATTGGGGACACCCTAGGGGGGTGTTCGTATCGGATGGTGACGAGAATGGTCACGGAGCGGTAACACAGCGGGTGCGGGGCGAAAAGGACGGACACCATGGTGGGTATGGCAGGGCTCTGGAACTGGTCCGCCGCCGGGCGAATCGAGCCCGAACGTGTGCAGAACGCCCTGGCCGGAGCGTTGGAACGGGCAGTGAGCGAGATCGGGGAGGGTCCACCTGACGCGCTGCTCTGCGACGTCTATCACGTTCATGGTGAGTTTCCGACACTGATCGACGTCTACCTGGCACCCGACGACCTGGCCGAGGAGACCATCGCGAGCGCCGTCGCGGTCCGGCTGGGTGCCGCGCTCCTGGTCCCCGACGACACGCTGAACCCTTTCCGGTACGTCTGTGCCACCCCGGACGGCGGCCTGAACCCGGTGCACGTCGACGAGCAGGAGACCGACGACGGTGTCGAACGCCGGCACCTGCGCCCGTGCACCGGCAGTGACCCGGCCTGCGCCGCGCACGCCGGTTGCCACGGCTCCCGCTGGAAACCGGCCGGGGCCCGGCCCGGAAATGCCGGGTGAAGCCGGAGCGGGCTTGGCAGTACCCTGGTCAATTGCCATGACTACCCAGACGCAGGGCACCGCCCGCACGTACGACGTGCGCACGTACGGCTGCCAGATGAACGTCCACGACAGCGAGCGCATCTCCGGCCTGATGGAGGACGCGGGGTATGTCCGGGCCGCGGACAAGGACGCGGCCGACGTGGTCGTCTTCAACACCTGCGCGGTCCGGGAGAACGCCGACAACCGGCTGTACGGCAACCTCGGCCACCTGCGCCCGGCCAAGATGAAGAATCCGGACATGCAGATCGCGGTCGGCGGCTGCCTGGCGCAGAAGGACAAGGGCGACATCGTCAAGAAGGCGCCCTGGGTCGACGTGGTCTTCGGCACCCACAACATCGGCTCGCTGCCGGCGATGCTGGAGCGCGCCCGGCACAACGAGGAGGCGCAGGTCGAGATCCTCGAGTCGCTCGAGGTCTTCCCGTCGACCCTGCCGACCAAGCGCGAGTCGACCTACGCCGGCTGGGTCTCGATCTCGGTGGGCTGCAACAACACCTGCACGTTCTGCATCGTCCCGGCGCTGCGTGGCAAGGAGAAGGACCGCCGCCCCGGCGACGTGCTGGCCGAGGTGCGCGCGCTGGTCGCCGAGGGCGTCTCCGAGGTGACCCTGCTCGGGCAGAACGTGAACTCCTACGGCGCCGAGTTCGGCGACCGGCTCGCGTTCGGCAAGCTGCTGCGCGCCTGCGGCGAGGTGGAGGGCCTGGAGCGGGTCCGGTTCACCAGCCCGCACCCGAAGGACTTCACCGACGACGTGATCGCCGCGATGGCCGAGACGCCGAACGTCTGCCACTCGCTGCACATGCCGCTGCAGTCCGGTTCCGACCGGGTGCTCAAGGCCATGCGCCGCAGCTACCGCCAGGAGAAATACCTGGGCATCATCGAGAAGGTCCGCGCCGCCATGCCGGACGCCGCGATCACCACCGACATCATCGTCGGCTTCCCGGGTGAGACCGAGGAGGACTTCGAGGAGACCCTCGAGGTGGTCCGCAAGGCCCGCTTCTCCACCGCCTTCACGTTCCAGTATTCGATCCGCCCCGGCACCCCGGCCGCGACCATGCCGGACCAGATCCCGAAGAAGGTGGTGCAGGCCCGCTACGAGCGCCTGCTCGCCACCCTCGAAGAGATCACCTGGGCTGAGAACAAGTTGCTGATCGGCGAGAAGGTCGAGGTCCTGGTCGCGGTCGGCGAGGGCCGCAAGGACGAGCGCACCGGGCGGATGAGCGGCCGCGCCCGCGACGGCCGGCTGGTCCACTTCGCTACCGGCGACCTCACCCCGCGCCCCGGCGACATCGTCGAGACCGTGATCACCTACGCCGCGCCGCACCACCTGAACGCGGACGGCACGCCGCTGAGCCACCGCCGCACCCGGGCCGGCGACGCGTTCGAGGCCGGCGTCACGCCGAAGCTCAAGGGCGTCTCGCTGGGTCTGCCGTCGATCGGCGTCCCGGCCGCGCTCCCGCCCGCCACCGAGGGCTGCGCCCTCTAGACCAGACCGATCATTTTCGGTACGGCGGGGAGCCGGCGACCGCGCGCACCTGATCGAGCAGCGCCACGGTCGCCGGCGGGTCGGGCGGCTCGCCGTAGACGGCCAGGTACACGCTGCGACCCGCGCCGGGCAGCGCGATGGTTCGTACCCCTGGATTGTGGTGTGCACAAAGCGCCAGCCCCGGCAGAACCGTGACCCCCAAGCCCGCCGCGACCAACGCCTGCACCGCGACGTAGTCGTCGGTGGTGAACCGGATGTCCGGCGCGAAGCCGGACGCCGCGCAGGCCCGCACCAGCGCGACCCGGCAGCGCTCACAGCCCGCGATCCACGGCCGGTCCCGGTGGTCGGCGAGCGTGTCACCGGCCCAGCCGGCCGGTGTGACCAGGTGCAACGGCTCGGCCAGCAGCAGCTCGTGGCGCAGCCCGTCGAGATCCGGCGCGCCCGCGTCCGGATAGCCGAACAGCAGCGCCACCTCCACCTCACCGGCGCGCAGCAACCGCACCGCGTCGGGCGGCTCGGCCTCGGTGAACCGCAGGTCCACCCCGGGGTGCGCGGCCGCGAACCCGGCCGCCGCGGCCGGTACGAACGTGCCCAGCGCGGACGGGAACGCGGCCAGCCGGACCCGCCCGGAACGCAGCCCGGTGAGCGCGGCCAGCTCGGTCTCGGCGGCGTCCAGCCGGCCCAGGATCTCCTCGGCGCGGTCGGCGAGCATCCGGCCGGCCTCGGTGAGCCGGATGCCGCGGCCGGCCCGCTGCACCAGCCGGCTGCCGGTCTCCGCCTCCAGCCGGGCCAGGTGGTGGCTGACCGACGGCTGGGCGTAGTGCAGGGCCTGGGCGGCGGCGGTCACCGAGCCGTGCCGGGCCACCGCGGCCAGTACCCGGAGCCGGGTCACGTCGAGCATGGCGGCAACGTATCAACCCGGTCTATCGGAGTCACCGGAATCCGGCATTGGACCGATGGGTGGGGCCGGGCCGACGATCGACGCATGGAACCGAGCTTCGCGGACGTCCGTGCCGCCGCCGACGTGGTCCGCCGTCACCTGCCGCCCACCCCGCTCTGGAGCTACCCGCTGCTGGACCGGGCGGCCGGAGCGTCGGTGCTGGTCAAGCACGAGAACACCCAGCCGATCGGCGCGTTCAAGGTGCGCGGCGGGCTGACCCTGCTGGACGCCATGCCGCCGGGCGAGCGGGCCCGCGGCACGGTCACCTGGTCGACCGGGAACCACGCGCAGTCGCTGGCGTACGCCAGTCACCGGTACGGCGCGCCGTGCACGGTCGTGATGCCGGCCGGCGCCGACCCGGGCCGGGCCGCCGCGGTCGAGGCGTGGGGCGCCCGGGCGGTGCTGGCCGGCGACACCCTGGAGGACGCGCAGCGGCACGCCGGGAAGCTGGCCGCGGAGTCCGGCGCGCGGCTGGTCAGCCCGGGCGACACGCCGGAGCTGCTGGCCGGGGTGGGCACGCTCTACCAGGAGATCCTGACGGAACGGCCCGGGCTGGACGCGATCGTCGTACCGGTGGGAAGTGGCACCGGCGCGGCCGCGGCCTGTCTGGTGGCCGCGGCCCTGGCCCCGGACTGTGCGGTGATCGGCGTCCAGTCGGCGGCCTCGCCGGCCGCGCACGACTCCTGGCGCTCCGGTGACCTGGTCTCCCGGCCGAACCGGACCACGGTGGCCGGGCTGGCCACCGGGCGGGGCTTCGCGCTGCCGCAGCGGGTGATGCGGGCCGGCCTGACCGACTTCCTGCTGGTCTCCGACGAGCGGATCGGTGTGGCCCGGCGGCTGCTGGCGCGCACCGCGCACACCCTCGCCGAGGGGGCCGGTGCGGCGGCGCTGGCCGGGGTGCTGAGCCGGCCCGACCTGTTCGCCGGACGATCGATCGCGGTCGTCTGCACCGGCGGCAACGCCGAGCCGTCCGAGTTGGCCACGCTCGGCGACCACATCGACGACGGTGCGTAGCCTCGGCTGCCGCCGCGTGGCAGACTGAGGGCCGCCGACGTCCACCGGAAGGGTGCCGATGGCCAACTTCCCTCGCGCGCCGTTGTCCTCCTGGGGTGAGCAGCGACAGCCCGCGGTGACGCTGACCCGGGTGGTGTTCGCCCTGATCGGCGCGGCCGCGCTGGTGCTCGGGTATGTCGGCCTCGATCGATACCTGACCGGTGGCGCGCCGGGCAGCCGCGATCCGCTGAACCTGGCCTACGGCACCCTGCAGCTCTTCGTGCTCGGCGCCGACCCGCTCGAGGGCGGCACCCACTTCCCGGTCGCGCTGCAGATCGCCCGGTTCGCCGCGCCGCTGGTCACCCTGTACGCCGTCGTCGAGGCGTGCCGGCTGCTGCTGGCCACCGAGATGCGCCGCTGGCGGGCCCGCCGCGCGCGCGATCACGTGGTGGTGTGCGGCGACACCTCCGTCGCGCGGACCCTCGCCGAGCGGCTGCACCTGGCCGGGCGCCGGGTGGTGCTGGTCCGGACCCGGCCGATCGGACCGCTCGAGCTGCGCGGGCGCGGGCTGCTCGGCGTGCAGGGCGACGCCCGGGAGCCGGACGTGCTGCGCGGCGCCGGCGCCGGGCAGGCCGCGGTGATCTACGCCTGCACCGAGTCGAGCGCGATCAACCTCGCGATCGCCGCCAGCGCCGCCCGCCTGGCCGGGCAGGGCCGCCGCGACCTGGCCATCTACGCGCAGATCCACGAACCGGACTGGGCGCTCACCCTGCAGGCCCGCCGGCTCGGGGTGCCCGACGCGGTCGCGCAGCGGCTGGACTTCTTCCAGATCGACCAGCTGGCCGTGCAGGTGCTGCTGGCCCAGCAGCCGCTGCCGGTGCGCCCGGACGGCGCGGTGCCGCGGGTGCTGATCGCCGGGGACTCGCCGCTGAGCCGGGCGCTGCTGATCGAGCTGGCCCGGCACTGGCGGCTGCGCCGGGACGAGCCGGACCGCCGGGTCGAGGTGGACTTCGTCGCACCGGACGCGACCCGGGTGCTGGAGCGGGTCGCCCGCCGCAACGCCATCCTCCGGGACGCCTGCCGGATCGTCCCGTGCGAGACCACCGTCGCCGAGCTGCTCGCCGACGACGACGGATCCCTCCGGTACGACCGCGCGTTCGTCTTCTTCACCGACGAGAAGTACGGCCTGCAGCTCGCCCTCACCGAGTACCGCCTCTGGCACCGGGTCACCGGTGACGTGGTGGTGGCCGTCGACGGGCTGGCCGAGCTGGCCGACGCGTTCAGCCCGAAGCACCCGCCGCCGCTGCTCGACCCGCTGAACGGCCGGCTGAAACTGTTCTCCCCGGCGGCCGCCGGCTGTGACCCCACGCTGATCGCCGAGGACCTCGCCGAGCGCCTGGCCCGCCTGATCCACGAGCGGTACGTGGCGGCCCGGCTGTCCCGCGGCGCCCGGCTGGGCTCGCAGCCGGCCCTGGCCGTCTGGTCCGACCTGGACGAGTCGCTGCGCCGCGCCAACCGCCTGCAGGCCGCGGACATCGGCCCCAAGCTGCACTGGGCGAACTGCGCGATCGTGCCCCGGGACGGCGGCGCGGACGACTTCCAGTTCACCGGCCACGAGGTCGAGGAGCTGGCGAAACGGGAGTCCCGGCGGTGGGTCGAGGCGACCCTCGCGGACGCCCGGGCGAGCGGCTCGCCACCGGCCCGGCGCTGGTTGCCCTATCTCACCGAATGGGACGATCTGCCACCCCGAGGTCAAGAACGCTGTAGACGAGCAATTCAGGACATTCCGGATATATTGGGCGAGGCAGGCTTCCAAGTAGTCCGTTTGTCGGACACTGGAGCAAACCGGGCCCTGTTCCCGGCATGATCGGGTATCGAGAGGCCGAACGCGGCAAGGGGGAACGATGATTCGCATCGGGGTGACGGGCCACATCGGGCTCGAACCGTCCGCCCGCCGGCTGATCCGCGGCGCGATCGTGAAGGAGCTACGCAAACACCGTCCGGTCCACGGCGTCACCTGCCTGGCCGACGGCGCCGACCGGATCTTCGCCGAAGCGGTCCGCGCCTGTCGCGGCACCTTCGAGGCGGTCCTGCCGGTCCCGGAGATAGGCGCCGCCCCGGAGGAGGACCGCGACCTGCGTGACCTGCTCCGGCACGCCACGGACGTCACCAAAATCACCGTGCCGGGCCTGCCCGAGCTGTCCTACGAGGCCGCCAGCCGCGAGGTGGTGGAACGCTGCGACCTGCTCCTGGCGGTCTGGGACGGCAGCCCCGAGGGCGCCCGGGGCGGCACGGCGGAAACGGTCGCCTTCGCCGTCTCCCGCGGCAAAACCGTCGAACGCATCTGGCCGGAAGGCGCCCGCCGCCTGCAGATCTCCCCGTTCCCCGTCCCGGTGGGCTGATCAGCGGCTCTGACCTGGCCCGGAAACGCCGCAAGGCGGCGGCCCGGTTGGCCACCGCCTTGCGGAGAAGCGAACTCTCAGTTGGCCTGTTCGGCCAGGGCCAGGAACTGCTTCTTGGAGGCGAGCGCCTGCTCGGCCTCCTTGATCCGCCGGTTGTCACCGGCGGCCTTGGCGCGCTCCAGCCGCTGCTCGGCCTCGGCGACCTGGTCGCGCATCTGGCGCAGCAGCGGGTTGTCCTGCGGGCTGGTCTTGCGCCACGCCGAGTCCATCGCGACCCGGATCCGCTCCTCGGCGGCCCGCCAGCGGCGGTCCAGACCGGCGGCGGCCTCGCGCGGCACCCGGCCGGCGTCGTGCCAGGCGGCCTGGGCGTCGCGCAGCTTGTTCTGCGCGCCACGCGGGTCGGCGTCGACGTCGATGGCCTCGAGGTCGGTCAGGATGGCCTGCTTGCGGTCCAGGTTGCCCTGGAACTCCGCGTCGCGGGCCGAGAAGACCTCACTGCGGCGGGTGAAGAACGCGTCCTGCGCGGCCCGGAAGCGTTCCCAGAGGCGCTGCTCGGCCTCCTTGGCGGCGCGGGGTGCGGCCTTCCACTCGGTCATCAGGTCCTTGAGCCGGTTGGCCGTGCTGGACCACTCGTCCGAGCCGGACAGCGTCTCGGCTTCCTTGACCAGGTCTTCCTTGGCGGTCTGGGCCTGCTTGCGCTGCCCGTCCAGGGTGGCGAAGTGCGCGCCCCTGCGGCGGGTGAAGCCGTCGCGGGCGGCGGCGAACCGCTTCCACAGCTCACCGTCGGTCTTCTTGTCGACGCCGCGGATGGTCTTCCACTCGTCGAGGATCTCCTTGAGCCGGTCGCCGGCCGTCTTCCAGCCGGTGGCGTCGGCGGCGAGCTTCTCCGCCTCCTCGACCAGCGCGGTCTTGCGCGCGAGGGCCTCGGTACGGGCCACCTCGCGGGCGGCCTTGGCCTCGCCCGCCTTCTCCTCCGCCAGGGCGGCCAGCTTGTCCAGCCGGGTCGAGAGACCGTCGATGTCGCCGACCACGTGCGCCTCGTCCAGCGTGGCGCGCAGTCGCTTCACGCTGGTCTGTGAGTGGGTCGCATCCGCCGCGCCGGACTTGAGACGAGCCTCGACGAGCTCGACCTCGGTCAGCAGGTCCTCGAATCGCCGGGCGAAGTGGGCCAAGCCCTCCTCCGGGGTCCCGGCCTGCCAGGAGCCGACCACCCGGTCGCCCTCGGCGGTCTTCACGTACACGGTGCCGTCGGCATCCACGCGCCCGAAGGCCGTCCAGTCGTTCATGAGCTCATCCTCGTTCTCCCGGCGCCGAAGGGCCAGTACAGACCCGCGGCCACCGCCACAGCGCAGTGGAATGCCAACCTTCTCAGTGGCATTCTTTCTCGCGCATTGTCACAGGTCCAACCCGGTTAGGGGAAAGCTCCCGCCGACGACCGTGACACAACCTTGTCCTACGGTTGGTCCGTGCCGTTGCGTCCGGGTTCTCGAGTGGTCACCGTCGTCGGGCCGACAGCGGCGGGAAAGTCCGCGCTGAGCATCGCACTCGCCCAGGAGTGGGGCGGTGAGGTGGTCAACGCCGACTCGATGCAGCTGTACCGCGGGATGGACGTCGGCACGGCGAAACTGACCCCGGCCGAGCGCGCCGGTGTCCCGCACCATCTGCTCGACATCTGGGACGTCACGGTCACCGCGGCGGTCGCCGAATACCAGGCGCTGGCCCGGGCCGCGATCGACGACATCTTCGCCCGGGGCCGGGTGCCGCTGCTGGTCGGCGGCTCCGGGCTGTACCTGCGGGCGGTGCTGGAGGAGTTCGAGTTCCCCGGCACCGACCCGGTGATCCGGGCCCGGCTGGAGGCGGAGCTGGCCGAGACCGGTCCGGCGCCGCTCTTCGCCCGGCTGCGGGAGCGCGACCCGGTCGCCGCGGAGAAGATCCTGCCGTCGAACGGCCGCCGGATCGTCCGCGCCCTCGAGGTGATCGAGCTGACCGGGCTGCCGTTCACCGCGGCGCTGCCGGATCCGAAGCCGTACTACGACGCGGTGCAGATCGGGGTCGAGCGCGACGTGGCCGAGCTGGACGAGCGGATCGCGCAGCGGGTCGACCTGATGTGGGCGGGCGGGCTGCTGGACGAGGTGCGCGCGCTGGACGCGGCCGGCATCCGGGACGGCCGGACCGCCTCCCGGGCGCTCGGCTACCAGCAGGCGCTGGCCGAGCTCGACGGCACGATGACCGAGGCCGTGGCGAAGGACGACACGGTCCGCGGCACCCGCCGGTTCGTCCGCCGGCAGCGTTCCTGGTTCCGCCGGGACCCGTCGATCACCTGGCTGGACGGCGCGGCGCCGACACTCCTGGCCGATGCCCTGGCGATTGCGGGATGATGGTCGGCGTGTTTTTCACCAAGGGTCACGGCACCTCCAACGACTTCGTCATCCTTCCCGACCCCGACGGCGAGCTGGACCTGACGCCGGCGCTGGTCGCCGCGCTCTGCGACCGGCGGCGCGGGATCGGCGGCGACGGCGTGCTGCGGGTGGTCCGCTCCGCGAAGCACCCGGCGGGCGCCGGGCACGCCGCCGAGGCCGAGTGGTTCATGGACTACTGGAACAGCGACGGCTCGATCGCCGAGATGTGCGGCAACGGGGTCCGGGTCTTCGCCCGGTATCTGATCGCCAACGACCTGGCCACGCCAGGCCCGGCGGGCCTGCCGGTGGCGACCCGGGCCGGCGTCATGACCGCCGTGGTCGAGGGGGAGACGATCAGGGTACGGATGAGCACCCCCAGGACGTACGCCGGAAGCACCGCCACGATCGGCGCCCTGACCATCCCGGGTCTCGCCGTCGACTGCGGCAACCCGCACCTGGTCTGCGGCCTGCACGACGGGGTGCAGCTGGCCGGGCTCGACCTGACCACCGCCCCGCTGGTCGACAAGGCGCTGTTCAGCTCCGGGGTGAACGTCGAGTTCGTCGAGGCCGCCGAGGACCTGCCCGGGGTGGACAAGCACGTCCGGATGCGGGTGCACGAGCGCGGCTCCGGCGAGACGATGTCCTGCGGCACCGGCGCGCTGGCGGTCGGCGCGGTGGCACTGCGCGAGGCGGGCCTGACCAGCGGCTCGGTCGCGGTGGACGTGCTCGGCGGCCGGCTGGTGATCACCTGTGACGAGTCCGGCGCCTGGTGGCTGGCCGGTCCCGCGGTGCTCGTCGCCTCGGGGGAGACCGACCTGGTGGCGCTGAGCTGATGCTGCATCGAGTCGCCCACCGCGGGTATTCCGCGGTCGCACCGGAGAACACCCTGCCCGCGCTGGCCGCCGCGGCCCGGGCCGGCGCCACGTTCGTCGAGTTCGACGTCCGGGTCACCGCCGACGGCGTGCCCGTGGTGATCCACGACCGGACGGTGAACCGGACCACGTCCGGCACCGGCCGGGTCTGGGACCTGCGCGCCGACGAGATCGCCGAGCTGGACGCCGGCTCCTGGTTCGGTCCCGGGCACGTGGGTCTGCGGGTGCCGACGCTGACCGAGGCGCTGGAGGTGCTCCGCCCGACGAGCGCCGAGCTGCTGCTGGAGATCAAGCCGCCGGCCACCCTCGACGAGGTGAAGACGGTGCTGGCCGCGCTCGCCGAGTACGACCTGCTGGACCGCACCGTGGTGCAGAGCTTCGACGCGGACGTGGTGCGCAAGGCCCGTCAGGTGGCCCCCGAGGTGCGCCGTGCCCTGCTGCTGTTCCGCTTCGACGCGGAGACCGTGGAGCTGTGCCGCGAGTTCGGGCTGACGTACTGCAACCCGTCGGTGGCGGACGTGCTGGGCGCGGGCGGTGCCGCGACGGTGGCCGCGCTGGCCGAGGTCGGCGTCGGCGTGATGCCGTGGACGGCCAACGACATGACCCGCTGGCCGGCGCTTGCCGACGCCGGGGTGGCCGGGCTGATCACCGACTACGTGGGCGAGCTGAACGGGTGGGCCTCCGGGGCACGGGGCTGAGTCCGTACCCCGGAAGCCGTTGATCTTTAGAAGGTCGTCTCGGGCGCCTTGTCGAGGTCGGACTCCGGTGCGGCCGCGGGGTTGGACGGGGCCGGACCGCCGCGGACGACCGCCCGGATCGCGGCCGCGACCGCGGGAGTGACCCGCGGGTCGAACACGCTCGGGACGATCACCGTGGGGTTGAGCTTGTCCTCGCCGACCACGTCGGCGATCGCCCGGGCCGCGGCGAGGGCCATCTCCTCGGTGAACTCCTCGGCGGCGGCGTCCAGCATGCCGCGGAACACGCCCGGGAAGGCCAGCACGTTGTTGATCTGGTTGGGCTGGTCGGACCGGCCGGTGGCGACGATCGCGGCGTGCTTGCGGGCCTCCCGCGGGTCGACCTCCGGGTCCGGGTTGGCCATCGCGAACACGATCGACTTGCCGGCCATCTTGGCGATGTCGTCGCCGGTCAGCAGGTTCGGCGCGGAGACGCCGATGAAGACGTCCGCGCCGACGATCGCGCCGGGCAGGTCACCCGAGTAGTTCGCCTCGTTGGTGTTGTCGGCCAGCCACTGCATCGACTCGTTCAGGCCGGCCATCCCGCGGTGCAGGGCGCCGTTCCGGTCGTAGGCGATGATGTCGCCGACGCCCTGGCGCATCAGCAGCTTCATGATCGCGGTACCGGCCGCGCCGGCGCCGGAGACCACCACACGGACGTCCTCCATCCGCTTGCCGACCACCCGCAGCGCGTTGGTGAGCGCGGCGAGCACGCAGATCGCGGTGCCGTGCTGGTCGTCGTGGAAGACCGGGATGTCCAGCTCCTCGCGCAGCCGGGCCTCGATCTCGAAGCATCGCGGCGCCGCGATGTCCTCCAGGTTGATGCCGCCGTACGCCGGGGCGATCGCCTTGACGATCCGGACGATCTCGTCGGTGTCCTGGGTGTCCAGGACCACCGGCCAGGCGTCGACCCCGCCGAACCGCTTGAACAGCGCGGCCTTGCCCTCCATCACCGGCATGGCGGCGGCCGGGCCGATGTTGCCCAGGCCGAGCACCGCGGAGCCGTCGCTGACCACGGCCACGGTGTTGCGCTTGATGGTGAGCCGGCGGGCGTCCGCCGGGTTCTCCGCGATCGCCATGCAGACCCGGGCCACACCCGGGGTGTACGCCCGGGACAGCTCGTCCCGGTTGCGCAGCGCGACCTTCGAGTTGACTTCGATCTTGCCGCCCAGGTGCAGCAGGAAGGTCCGGTCGGAGACCTTCCGGACGTCAACGCCGTCCTGGTCCTCGAGCTGCTTGACGACCTGGTCGGCGTGCCCGGAATCGGCGGTGTCGCAGGTCAGGTCGACCAGGACCCGGGTGGGGTCGGAGTCCACCACGTCCAGCGCCGTCACGATCGCGCCGGCCTCGCCGACACAGGTGGTGAGCCGGCCGATGGACGAGGCGTCCGCGGTTACGGCAATACGGATCGTGATCGAGAATCCTGCGCTCGGCAGGCGGGTGGTCACCACGGTTGTCCCTCCGACGTTGGTGGGGTGAGCAAAGGAATTGTCGCTCGCGTGGAATGTTCGATTCGTTTGCGGTGGTTACTCATGAGTCAGCCCCGGTTATGTGGATGCGCTCGCCTCCGTGACGTGCCACGATCGGGCGGAGGAGGCACTTTTGCGAAACACGTACCAGGCACCCGTCCTTGACGAGCCGGACCTGACGAGCGGCGACCTCGAGCTTGCGGAGCGGCACTCGCTCCGGCGGGTGGCGGGTCTCTCCACCGAGCTGACCGATGTCACCGAGGTCGAGTACCGCCAGCTGCGACTCGAACGCGTCGTGCTGGTCGGCGTCTGGACCGGAGGCAGCGTCGAGGACGCGGACAACTCGCTCGCCGAGCTGGCCGCCCTCGCCGAGACCGCCGGATCCCAGGTCCTCGAGGGCCTCATCCAGCGGCGCAGTCAGCCCGACGCGGCCACCTTCATCGGCCGCGGCAAGGTCGACGAGCTCCGCGACGTGGTCGTCGCCACCGGCGCCGACACGGTCATCTGCGACGGCGAGCTGTCGCCGTCCCAGCTGCGCAAGCTCGAGCAGCAGATCAAGGTCAAGGTGGTCGACCGGACCGCGCTGATCCTCGACATCTTCGCCCAGCACGCGAAGAGCAAAGAGGGCAAGGCGCAGGTCGAGCTGGCCCAGCTGCAGTACCTCCTGCCGCGACTGCGCGGCTGGGGTGACTCGCTCTCCCGCCAGGGTGGCGGCTCCGGTGGTTCCGGTGGCGGCGTGGGCACGCGTGGTCCCGGTGAGACCAAGCTGGAGACCGACCGCCGGCGGATCAACACCCGCATCTCGCGGCTCCGTCGTGAGATCAAGGCCATGCGGACCATGCGCGACACCAAGCGGTCCCGCCGTTCGGCGAGCGGGGTGCCGGGCGTGGCCATCGCCGGTTACACCAACGCCGGCAAGTCCAGCCTGCTGAACCGGCTGACCCAGGCCGGCGTGCTGGTCGAGGACGCGCTCTTCGCCACGCTCGACCCGACCACCCGGCGGGCCGCCGCGGAGGACGGGCGGGTCTACACGCTCTCCGACACGGTCGGGTTCGTCCGGCACCTGCCGCACCACATCGTCGAGGCGTTCCGCTCGACGCTGGAGGAGGTGGCGATGGCCGACCTGGTGGTGCACGTCGTCGACGGCGCCCACCCGGACCCGGAGGGTCAGGTCAGCGCGGTCCGCGAGGTGCTCGGCGAGGTCGGTGCCGACAAGATCTCCGAGCTGCTGGTGATCAACAAGATGGACGCCGCCGACGAGGAGACCGTGCTGCGGCTCAAGCGGGCCTGGCCGGACGCGGTGTTCGTCTCGGCGCGCAGCGGCGCGGGCATCCCGGAGCTGCAGGCGGCCATCGCCGAGCGGCTCCCGCGGCCGGCGGTGGATCTGCGGATCCTGCTGCCCTACGACCGGGGTGATCTGGTCGCCCGGGTGCACCGGACCGGGCAGGTGCTGCAGTCGCGGCACCTGGACGACGGCACCGAGCTGCAGGTCCGGGTGGACGAGCGACTGGCAGCGGAGCTGGAATCATACCGTTGCTGACAGTGATCGGTGCGACGTGCGAAAACAGACACCTGGTGACCTTTGACCAGGCTTGATCCACGCGTCATACCGATGGGGGACGCCGCATGCGACACTGTGCGGATGCGGCGTCTCGTGTTCTCGATCGTGCTAGGTGTGGGCCTGGTGGGGATCGGTGGCACCGGCGCGTTCGCCGCTGACCCGACGCCAACGGCGACGGTCAGTGCCAAGGCGACGCCCGGTAAGAAGATTTGCAAGGTCCAAGACCCACTGCTCGACGAGGTCTCCGGCCTGGTCGCGACGAAGAGCGGCTTCATCGCGATCGACGACGGCACGGAACTCGATTCCAAGAGGAAAGTCTTCTTCCTGGACGCCAAGTGCAACGTCACGGGTACCCCGGTGTCCTACAGCAGCGCGCCGCGCGACCCCGAGGACATGATCGTCTCGCCGAAGGACGGCTCGATCTGGATCGCCGACACCGGCGACGGCGGGATCCGTACCGGCGAGGAGGCCCGGCCCTCCGTCGTGCTGTGGAAGATGCCGGCCAACGGGAAGAAGAAGCCGGTGCTCTACCGGCTCACCTACCCGGACGGTGACGCGCACGACGCCGAGGCGCTCCTGATGAGCACGGACGGCACGCCGTACATCGTGACCAAGGAGCTCGGCACGGCGTTCATCTACAAGCCGTCCGCCGCGATGAAGCCCGACACCAAGACCGGTGTGCCGCTGACCAAGGTCGGCGAGCTGTCGGTGCAGGCCACCGAGACCGCGGGCAACTCGTTCGCCAAGGTCTTCAACCGGGTGATCACCGGCGGGTCGGTCTCGCACGACGGGTCGAAGGTCGTGCTGCGGACGTACACCGACGCGCTCGAGTGGGATGTCAAGAACGGTGACATCCTGGCCGCGCTGAAGAACAAGCCGCGCACCACCGGCCTGCCGAACGAGCCGTTCGGTGAGGCGATCTCGTACAGCGCCGACGACAAGTCGTTCTTCACGGTCTCCGACATGAACGGCGACAAGGAGACCGCGAACTGGATCCGGCAGTACGAGCCGGCCACCACGGTCGCGACGGTCTCCAAGAAGCAGTCCGGTGCCGGCGCCGAGGCGGCGTGGTATTCGGACCTGAGCGTGGACGACATCACGTACATGGTCGGCGGGATCGGCCTGGTCGGCCTGATCCTGGTCGGTGCCGGGGTCTTCGGCATCGTCCGGTTCCGTAAGCAGCACCCGGCCGGGATCGACGTCGACAAGGCGCCGAGCGGCGCGCTCGACCCGGTCGATCCGGCGACCGAGCTGATCGGGGTGGGCGGTCCGCCGCAGCGCCCCGGCGCCGCTTACGGTGGCAACGGCCCGGTGTACGGCGCCAAGTCCGGTCCGCCGGCCGGCGGCGGGCAGCCGCGCCCCGGCACGTACGGCGGCGGCGCTCCCCAGTACGCCCGCCCGTCCGGTGGCCAGCCGCAGCAGCAGCCGCCGCGCCCGCCGCAGGGCCAGCCCCCGCGCGGCCCGCAGCAGCGTCCCCAGCAGGGTCAGCCGCCGCGTCCGCCGCAGGGCCAGCCGGCCCGTGGTCCGCAGGGGCAGCCGCCGCGTGGCCCGCAGCAGCCGCGGTCGCCGCAGCCACCGGCTCGCGGCCCGCAGCCGCCGCCCGGCCGCGGTGGTGGCGCGGGTGGTGGTGTCTACGGCGGTCAGCAGGGTGGCGGTCAGCGTCCGCCGCAGGGTGGTCAGCCGCGTCCGCCGCAGGGCGGTCAGCGTCCGCCCCAGGGCGGCCAGCCGCGTCCCCCGCAGGGCGGTCAGCGTCCGCCCCAGGGCGGCCAGCCGCGCCCGCCCCAGGGTGGCCAGCGTCCGCCGCAGGGCCGCGACGACGACCGTCGCTGATCAGACGTGAAAGGCCGGCGCCCCCGTGGGGGTGCCGGCCTTTTCTGTTGTCCGTGCCCGCCTGACGGCCGGAACCGGCCGCCGCCTCGCGTCGCCTCACGGGCGGGACGTGGCGCGTCGCCTACGGACGGGACCCGATTGGTCGTACCGGAAAAGGGTTAGACCCGGCGCAGGACAGCGACCACGCGCCCCATGATCGTCGCGTCGTCGCCCGGGATCGGGTCGAAGGCCGGGTTGGCCGGCATCAGCCAGACGTGGCCGTCGCGCTGGCGGTAGCTCTTCACGGTGGCCTCGCCGTCGATCATCGCGGCCACGATGTCGCCGACCTCGGCGGTGGGCTGCTGGCGGACCACCACCCAGTCGCGGTTGCAGATCGCCGCGTCGATCATCGAGTCACCCTTGACCTCGAGCATGAAGACCTCGCCCTCGCCGACCAGCTCGCGCGGCAGCGGGAAGAAATCCTCCACCGCCTGCTCCGCGAGGATCGGGCCGCCGGCCGCGATCCGGCCGATCAGCGGCACGTAGGCCGGCTGCGGCCGGGCGGCCCGCAGACCCTCGTCGTCGACCAGCTCACCGGGGGAGCGGACGTCGACGGCGCGAGGCCGGTTCGGGTCGCGGCGCAGGTAGCCCTTGGTCTCCAGGGCCTTCAGCTGATAGGCCACGCTCGACGGGGAGACCAGGCCGACGGCCTCGCCGATCTCCCGGACGCTGGGCGGGTAACCGTATTTCTCGCCCCACTCGCGGATGAACTCGAGGATCCGGCGCTGGCGGGCGGTGAGGTCGCTGGCGACCGGCTCGGTCATGCTGCCGACCGCGGTCACCGAGCGCAGCTGCGGGGCGTCGGCGGAGCGGGCCCGGCTCGGGGTGCGGCGTCGCATCGCGGCCGCGGCGCCGCCGGCCTCGGGCGCGGCGGTCGGTTGCTGCCTGGTCGGTTGCTGCTCTCGGCTCGTGCGGTCGTCGGTCGACACGTCCGCCCTCCCTGTCGGCCAGTGCCTGTCGGCACGTGGTGCGTCGCGGAGCCGGACGTCGCCGTGGGGATGGCGTTTGGTCCGGCTGACCCCTCTTGACAGGAAACCGTAGTAGGCGGGTGCGACATATTCAAACATCTGTACGAGATTCTCCCGGCGTGTCGCCCGTCAGGACTGGATTTTCGTACTCCCGTTCTGATAAACCGTCGTACGGGCGTTCTATCGAACGGGTGTCCGAGAGAAAGGGAACAGTCATGCTCACCAGTGGTGCGCGACACGCCGAACCCGCTCTGCGGCTGACCCGGCGTGGCCGGTTGGTGCTGCTCGGCCTCTTCTTCGCGATGGCCACTCTCGCGAGTGTCGTGTTGTTCACGGCCGCCTCGCAGGCCTGACGCCGCGTGCCCGATGGGGTGCCACGTCATGGTCGTGCCCGGTTCACCCGGTAGCGGCAACCGGTTTCCCGACCCGCCGGGTGATCACGCGTTCACCTGGGGTGATGAGGTGCAGAATACGGCGCGTCGGCACGTCGTTTGACTTGCATCGGTGTCCGCACCGGCATAGCGTCTTCCCCAACATGTAGTGGTTGCACAGAACAAGTCGTCCACAGGTTGGGTTTTCACTCCCCGGTTTTCCATACGTTCCCGCACAGCCGCGCCGATGCTCATACCAGGCGAGGCTGTGTTTCGGCGTGTCCGGAAAGCCCTGGGTGAGCGGTGAAGGGGGAGATCGCGGTGCGTTGCCCGTACTGTCGGCACGCGGATTCGCGTGTCGTGGACTCGCGTGAGGCCGACGACGGTCAGCTGATTCGTCGCCGCCGCTCGTGCCCGGAGTGCGGCAAGCGATTCACCACGGTCGAGGAAGCGGTGCTCGCGGTGGTCAAGCGCAGCGGCGTGACCGAGCCCTTCAGCCGTACGAAGATCATGAGTGGGGTGCGCAAGGCCTGCCAGGGCCGGCCCGTCGACGAGGACTCCATCGCGCTGCTCGCGCAGCGGGTGGAGGAAGCCGTCCGGGCCCGTGGCGCTGCCGAGCTGCCGAGCCACGAGGTCGGTCTGGCGATTCTCACGCCCTTGCGTGAACTCGACCAGGTCGCCTATCTCCGGTTCGCCAGCGTCTACAAGTCCTTCGACTCGCTCGACGAGTTCGAGAAGGAGATCGCCGCACTTCGCGAGGCGCCGTCCGTCCGGGAAGCCGGCACGCGTCACCCGATCGCGCCGCGATCCGGCGGGTCCCGCGCACCCAAGATCAACGGCTGAACGACACACCAGAGCTAGACCTTCAGCGGTTTCTAAGAGGGGGAGCACGTTCATATGGCCGGAGACGGCATCACAGCAGGTCGCCAGCGCAGCCGGGCCAACGGCGGAAACGGCGTGGCGGCCGGGGGGCTGCGTGTGGAGCGGGTGTGGACGACGGCGGGCGTCCACCCGTACGACGAGGTGGAGTGGGAACGCCGCGACATCGTCATGACCAACTGGCGTGACGGCTCGATCAACTTCGAGCAGCGCGGCGTCGAGTACCCGACGTCGTGGAGCGTCAACGCCGCGAACATCGTGACGACCAAGTACTTCCGTGGCGCGGTGGGCACCCCGGAGCGCGAGTGGTCGCTGAAGCAGCTGATCGACCGGGTCGTGCAGACCTACCGCAAGGCCGGCGAGGAGTACGGCTACTTCGCCACCCCCGCCGACGCCGAGACGTTCGACCACGAGCTCACCTGGATGCTGCTCCACCAGGTCTTCAGCTTCAACTCGCCGGTCTGGTTCAACGTCGGCACGAAGTCGCCGCAGCAGGTCAGCGCGTGCTTCATCCTCTCCGTCGACGACTCGATGGACTCGATCCTCGACTGGTACAAGGAGGAGGGGCTGATCTTCAAGGGCGGCTCCGGCTCCGGTGTCAACCTGTCCCGGATCCGGTCGTCCAAGGAGCTGCTGTCGTCCGGGGGGACGGCGAGCGGCCCGGTCAGCTTCATGCGCGGCGCGGACGCCAGCGCGGGCACCATCAAGTCCGGTGGCGCCACCCGTCGTGCGGCCAAGATGGTCATCCTCGACGTGGACCACCCGGACATCGAGGAGTTCGTCTCGACCAAGGCGCGCGAGGAAGACAAGATCCGCGCGCTCCGGGACGCCGGCTTCGACATGGACCTGGGCGGCGCCGACATCGTCAGCGTGCAGTACCAGAACGCCAACAACTCGGTGCGGGTCAGCGACGAGTTCATGCGGGCCTACGAGGCCGGCACCGAGTTCGGCCTGCGCGGCCGGCTCAACGGCGAGGTCATCGAGACCATCGACGCCCGCAAGCTCTTCCGCGGCATCGCGAAGGCCGCCTGGGAGTGCGCCGACCCGGGCCTGCAGTACGACGACACCATCAACGACTGGCACACCAACCCCGAGACCGGCCGGATCACCGCGTCCAACCCGTGCTCGGAGTACATGTCGCTGGACGACTCGTCCTGCAACCTGGCCTCGCTGAACCTGATGAAGTTCCTCAAGGCCGACGGTGGCTTCGAGACCGAGAAGTTCGTCAAGAGCGTCGAGTTCATCATCACCGCGATGGACATCTCGATCTGCTTCGCCGACTTCCCGACCGAGAAGATCGGCGTCACCACCCGGGCGTACCGCCAGCTCGGCATCGGGTACGCGAACCTGGGCGCGCTGCTGATGGCGTCCGGCCTGCCGTACGACTCGGACGGCGGACGCAACGTCGCCGCGGCGATCACCTCGCTGATGAACGGCACGGCGTACCGCCGCTCGGCCGAGCTCGCCGGTGTCGTCGGCGCGTACGACGGCTACGCCCGCAACGCCGAGGCGCACCAGCGCGTCATGCGCAAGCACGCCGCCGCGAACGACGAGATCCGTCCGCAGGGCCCGGTCGCCACCGAGATCGTCCGTGAGGCGACCAAGCAGTGGCAGTCCGGCAACAAGCTCGGCGCGAAGCAGGGCTGGCGCAACGCGCAGGCGTCGGTGCTCGCGCCGACCGGCACCATCGGCCTGATGATGGACTGCGACACCACCGGCATCGAGCCCGACCTGGCACTGGTCAAGTTCAAGAAGCTGGTCGGCGGCGGCTCGATGCAGATCGTCAACCAGACCGTGCCGCGCGCGCTGCGCAGCCTCGGGTACCCCGAGGAGCAGGTCGAGGCGATCGTCGAGCACATCTCCGAGCACGGCAACGTGGTGGACGCGCCCGGCCTGAAGACCGAGCACTACGCGGTCTTCGACTGCGCCATGGGCGAGCGGTCGATCGCCCCGATCGGCCACGTCCGGATGATGGCCTCGGTGCAGCCGTTCATCTCCGGCGCCATCTCCAAGACGGTCAACATGCCCGAGACGGCGACCGTCGAGGAGATCGAGGAGATCCACTACCAGGGCTGGAAGCTCGGCCTCAAGGCGCTCGCGATCTACCGCGACAACTGCAAGGTCGGCCAGCCGCTGTCGGCCGGCAAGGGCAGCAAGGCCACCGCGGCCACGCAGGTCCCGGCCGAGGTGTCCCAGGCGGTCGAGAAGATCGTCGAGAAGGTCATCGAGTACCGCCCGATCCGCAAGCGCCTGCCGAAGAAGCGCTCGTCCGAGACGGTCTCCTTCTCGGTCGCCGGCGCCGAGGGTTACCTCACCGCGTCGTCCTACCCGGACGACGGCCTCGGCGAGGTCTTCCTGAAGATGTCGAAGCAGGGCTCCACCCTGGCCGGTGTGATGGACGCCTTCTCGGTGGCCATCTCGATAGGGCTCCAGTACGGCGTTCCGCTGGAGACGTTCGTCAGCAAGTTCACCAACATGCGCTTCGAGCCGGCCGGCATGACCGACGACCCGGACGTGCGGATGGCGTCGTCGGTGATGGACTACATCTTCCGTCGCTTGGCGCTGGACTTCCTGCCCTACGAGACCCGCTCCGAGCTGGGCATCTTCACCGCCAAGGAGCGCACGGCCCAGGCGCAGGCCGAGGCCGCCGCCGAAGCCGCCGGTATCGACCTGCCCGGGATGGCCGCGTCCGCCCCGGTCGCGATCCCGACCGGCTCGTCCACCGTCACGGTGGCCGAGGCGAAGGCGTCGACCACCCCGGCGGCCACGGCCGCCCCGGTCAGCGTGGGCTCGTCTACCGAGCTGCTGGAGCTGGTCACCGGGCACGCCGCGGATGCGCCGCTCTGCTTCACCTGCGGCACCAAGATGCGCCGCGCGGGCAGCTGCTACGTGTGTGAGGGCTGCGGCTCCACGTCCGGCTGCAGCTAGGCGGTAAGCGTGGAACGGGCCGTGCGCGTCAGCGCACGGCCCGTCTGCGTCTCAGCGTTTCTGTGGGGTGTCCCGGAGCCAGCTGCCGAAGTCCACCGCCGTCCGCACCCCGTGCTCCAGCACCGCCGTGCAGACCTCGAACCCGCCCGGGTACTCCGGCCGGCTGTGCCACACCGACTTGATCGCCAGGATCGCCTGCCGCTCCTCGTCGGTCAGCCGCTCGGCCAGCCCGGCGTGCCACTGACTCGCCGCGGCATGGTCGTCGTGCAGCCAGATCGACAGGTCCACACGCCAGTCGCCGACGGTGAGCGTGACGTGGTGTCGTGCATCCGGGCCTTGGTCACCACGCTCGTCCCGGTAGGCGAAACCGGTCAGCCCGGGGATCCCGACAGCCTTGCCGAGCAGCGCGACGACGTCGGCCGGGCTGAACTCCGGGCCGCCGAGCATCATCACGTCGAGGTCGCGCCAGACCAGCAGTCCGGAGACATAGCTGCCGGTGGGCGTGATCGGTCCCAGCGGCTCCAGCAGCGCGAGCACGGATCGCGCCTCCGCCTGCAGTTCCTCGGGCCGGCCCATGTCGCCCTCCTTCCATATCCCTCGATGCGCCACCGGTCACGGCGGCGCGGATCCATCGATGCGCCGCGGCGAACCGGGGCGAGAAGATGTCGCTTCGCGCCCATTGTGGGACGCGGTCATTCCGCCCCCGCTGCCGGGCTCACCGGACCACCTCCGCTTTAACGTGTAAGTTCAGCCGGTGAGCAGCATCGACGTCCTCCCGGCCCGGGTGCAGACCGCCAAGATCGCGGTAGGGGTCACGTTCGCCCTGAACGGTCTCGCCATCGCCGGCTGGCTGGCCCGGGCCCCCGCGATCCGGGACGGGCTGGAGCTCTCCACCGCCGGGTTCGGCCTGTTGCTGCTCTGCATGTCCGGCGCCTCGGTCGCGTCGATCCCGCTGGCCGGCCCGCTGGTGCAGCGCGCCGGCCCGGCCCGTGCGGTGCTGCTGGGCAGCATGTCGATGGTGTTCGGCCTGGTCGCGCTGGCCACCGGCACGCTGCTCGGCTCGGTGGCGCTGGCCGGGTCCGCCCTGCTCTTCTGCGGTTTCGGGGTCAGCACCTGGGACGTCGCGATGAACGTCGAGGCGGCCGACGTCGAACGCCGCCTGCAGCGCACGATCATGCCCCGGTTCCACGCCGGTTTCAGCCTGGGCACGGTCGGCGGCGCCGGCGTCGGCGCGCTCACCGCGGCGGTCGGCCTGCCGGTCTGGGCCCAGCTGTATCTCACGGCCGCGGTCATCGTCGCGGTCCAGATCGTGGTGGTCCGCCGCTTCCTGCCGCACGTCGAGCCGGAGCCCGGCGCCCGTCCCGTGATCACCGCCGGTCAGGTCTGGCGCGAGCCGCGCACCGTCCTGATCGGCCTGATCATGCTGGGGTTCGGCTTCACCGAGGGCACCGCCAACGACTGGCTGGCGATCAGCCTGGTCGACGGCTATCACACCGGCGACACCATGGGCGCGATCGGCTTCGGCGTCTTCGTGACCGCGATGACCGCGGGCCGCATGGTCGGCGGCCAGGCCACCGACCGCTGGGGCCGCGTCCCGGTGCTCCGCGTGACCGCCTTGGCCGCGCTGGCCGGCCTCCTGCTGGTCGTCTTCGGCGGTTCGATCCCGTTCGCCCTGGCCGGCGCCCTGCTCTGGGGCCTGGGCGCCTCGCTGGGCTTCCCGATCGGCATGAGCGCCGCCGCCGACGACCCGATCCGCGCCGCCATGCGCGTCTCGGTGGCCGGCTCCATCGGCTACGGCGCCTTCCTGGCGGGCCCCCCACTGATCGGCTTCCTGTCCGAACACTTCGGCCCCCGCAACGGCCTGCTCTGCGTCCTGGCCGCCCTGCTCATCGGCCTGGCCACCTCCCACGCCGCCAAGCCGGCCCCCTGACCGCAGCCGCCACCCGCGGACCGGTCTGCCGAACGACCGTCACGATCAAATTCAAAAGATCGATGTCGTGCGTCCGCTGGGGTACAGATCGCCGCTCCCGCCGGGACCCTCCGGGTGCCGCTGGCCGCTACGCGTCCACAACGCGACCCCCTCCGGGCGACGTCCGCGCTCCTCAAGGTCACCCCAACCCCAACACCGAGCCCCCATCCGCAACCCGACAGCAAGCAGCGTGTGATTTTTGGGTGCGGAGCGCGCCCAAACTCCCCACGCAAGCCGCCAACGAGCGTTGTGTGGGGTTTTTGGGTGCGGAGCGCGCCCAAACTCCCCACGCAAGCCGTCAACGAGCGTTGCGTGGGGTTTTTGGGTGCGGAGCGCGCCCAAACTTCACACGCTGGCTGCCGCCGGTCGGGGTCAGCGGTGTTCGGTGAGGAAGTCGGTGATCACGGAGGCGAGCAGGGTGGGCTGTTCGACCACCATGGCGTGGGAGGCGTCGGCGAGCTGCAGGTGGCGCAGGTTCGGCACGGCCCGGGCCTGGGCCAGCAGGAACCGGCGGTGCGCCGCGTACAGGTCGGCGAACGGCTCCTGCTCCGGCAGGTTGCGGGTGGCCAGCACGAGCAGCGACGGGCAGGTGGTCGCGGCGTGGACCGGGGTCAGGTCGAGCTCGTTCATCAGCGTGCGGAGCTGGGTCACGACCTCGAAGGTGGGCCGGAACGTGGTCCGGCCGTCCTTGCCGTGCACCAGGTTGCGGCGGAAGCCCTCGATCCACACCTTCTCGTTGGCGCCCATGTCCCGGGCCGCCATCTGCTGGCGCTCCACCAGGTCGGCCAGCTCGCCCGCCTCGACGGTCTGCCCGGCGGCGGCCTCCACCATGTCGAAGACCGCGGCCAGGCGGTCCAGCTCGGCCTCGGCCTTCTCCCGGTCCAGGCCGAGGAGCTGGTCGGGCCGGGTGGGTGGCGGGTTGCCGTCCAGGCTCACCACGCCGGGGGACTCCGGGTGGCGCTCGCCCCACAGCGTGGCCACCATGCCGCCCAGCGAGTGCCCGACCACGGCGGGCCGGTCGAGTTCGAGTTTCACGCAGACCGCGGCCAGGTCGCCGAGCGCGGCGTCCCAGCTCCACGGCCCGTCCGCGGAACGGCCGTGCCCGCGCAGGTCGACGGTGACCACCCGGTGGTGCGGCCGCAGCGCGCGGGCCAGCACGGTCATCTGGGCGAGGTTGCCGCCCGCACCGTGCAGGAGCAGCAGCGGTGGCGCGTCGCCCCCGAAGTCGCGAACGGCGATCTGCACGTTCCCCGCGTCGACAAGACTGTCGTGGATCATTGCCCCTCCTCTTCCGTGAACTGAAGCCCGGGCTCGGCCCGCAGCAGGCGTTCCCGGACCGCGTCGACCGGCACGCCGCCGTCCGGATGCCGGGGGAGCTTGCCCCGGCGGATCAGGTCGTGCACGCCCTGCCGGCTGATGCCGAGCATCGCGCCGGCCATCGCGTAGGTGACCGACGCCGCGAACGGGTGCCCCACCCGGCGGGCCACCGCCTGCCCGAGCGGTGTGCTCCACCACGCCACCGGCGGCGCGAACGCGTGATCGTCCGGATAGAGCGTGGCGATCAGCCGGGCGATGGTGCGCACCGCGTCCGGCTCGGGACCGTGCTCGATGACGGCCGCCCAGTCGAGCGCGCGCCGGTGCAGCCGCCCGCGGACCGTGTCCACGCTCGCGTCCCCCTCGAGCAGGATCTCCAGCGGGTCGGTCAGGCGCACGTCGAGCAGGTGGGCGATCTGCTCCGCCAGCGCACCGGACCCACTGCTCATGCCCTGATCGTGCGCTACTTGACAAGACGTGTCAAGTAGCCCGCCGTGCGACCCCGGCGTCACTGTCCGTACATCGATGGACTGCCACTTCCGCTCACGCCCGCGGGGCAATAAGGTGTGCCCCGAACCGGGAGGGAATCACTAGTGCGTACGGGTTTCGCCGTTCTCGGCGTCGTCGCGTTGCTCGCCGTGTCCGGCTGCAACGAGAAGGAAGACGTGCCGACGAAGCTACCCCCGGTCACCGTCGCCCAGGTGCCGGCCGCCTCCGCGGGCGGCGCGTGCATCCTGTGGGACTGGGGCTTCATCGAGGAGAAGATCGGCGTCCAGTTCGGGGTCGCCGCCTCCGACCAGGTCGACGACACGTCCACCTGCGTGGTGCAGACCGTCAGCGGCTCCTGGCCCGACCTGTCGGTGTCGGTGGTCGAGCAGACCAAGGCGGACGCCAAGATCTTCCTGGCCGAGCGGATGCCGAAGAAGGCGGTCAAGCTCAAGGGCCTCGGCAAGGCCGCGTACCGGCTGAACGGCGCGGCGACCGGCGGGCACGGCCCGACCGTGGAGATCGGCTGGCTGAGCGAGGCCGAGCAGCTGCAGACCTTGAAGTTCACCTTCGCCAAGGGCGCGTCGAAAGCGACAGTGACCCAGATGAACGCCAAGCTGCTCGACCTTGCCAAGGCGATGGACACCACCGACGGCTGACCGAGCCCGCCGGTGGACGATCAGCGAGCCGCGACGAACACCCGCGACGCGACCTCACGCGGCAGCCGGATCTTGTCACCCGACTTGTCGATGGTCACCCCGTCCCGCTCCTGCGCGACCGTCACCGTCGTACCCGGGTCGATGCCGGCGGCGTGCAGCTGCCGCAACACGTCCGCGTTCGTCTGGACGCTCTCGCAGATCCGGGACACCACGACGCTGCCGGTCAGGCCGGGGAACGCCAGGTTGCGCTCGCCGTGGGCGAACGGGTCGACGGTGTCGTCGGACAGGCCCAGCTGTTCCAGCCCGGGGATCGGGTTCCCGTACGGCGAGCGGGTCGGCTTGTTCAGCAGCTCGTAGACCCGGCGCTCGACCGAGTCGCTCATCACGTGTTCCCACCGGCACGCCTCTTCGTGGGCTTCCTCCCACGGCATGCCGATCACGTTGACCAGTAGTAGTTCCGCAAGCCGGTGCTTGCGCATGACGGAGACGGCGGTGGCCCGGCCCTCCTCGGTCAGCACCAGGTGACGGTCTCCCTCGACGGTGAGCAGACCGTCCCGCTCCATGCGGGCGACCGTCTGGCTCACCGTGGGGCCGCTCTGGTGCAGGCGCTCGGCGATGCGCGCGCGCAGCGGAGGCACGCCTTCTTCTTCGAGTTCGAGAATGGTCCGGAGATACATCTCGGTGGTATCGACAAGGTCGTTCACGATGCGGTCCTCCCAGCAGCGATGTTACCGCGTGGCGGGGGGTTGACATCCGCCCCGAGCAAGTGCCAGGAGACCCTACCCGAGCCGGGGGCCGGCGTGCCCCGAGAGAGGGACGCGAGCCGGACCGGAAAACCCGTGGGAGCATGGCGGCATGGCGGACGACACGACGGCGGTGGTCTGGGACAAGGCCCTGCTCGACTACGACATGGGCGACCACCCGCTGAACCCGGTACGCATAGAGCTGACCATGGCGCTCGCCCGTGAGCTGGGTGTCCTGGACCGCCCGGGTGTGCAGTTGATCACGCCACGGCCGGCCACCGAGGCCGAGCTGACCCGGGTGCACCGGGCGGACTATCTCGATGCCGTACGCCAGGCCCCGATCGATCCGTTCTTCCTGGGCTGGGGCCTGAACACCCCGGACAACCCGGTCTTCGACGGCATGCACGAGTCCTCGGCGCGGATCTGCGGCGCCAGCATCGCGGCCGTCGAGGCGGTCTGGCACGGCGCCGCCCGCCGCGCCGTGAACGTGGCCGGCGGCCTGCACCACGCGATGCCGGCCCGGGCGGCCGGGTTCTGCGTCTACAACGACCCCGCCGTGGCGATCGCCTGGCTGCTGGACCACGGCGCGCAGCGGGTGGCCTACCTGGACGTCGACGTGCACCACGGCGACGGGGTGCAGGCGGTGTTCTACAACGATCCGCGGGTGCTCACGGTCAGCCTGCACGAGACGCCGCTGGCGCTGTTCCCGGGCACCGGGTTCTGCGACGAGACCGGCGGCCCGGGCGCGGAGGGCACCGCGGTGAACGTGCCGCTGCCACCGGGCACCGGCGACGCCGGCTGGCTGCGGGCGTTCCACGCGGTGGTGCCGTCGGTGGTCCGGGCGTTCGCGCCGGAGATCATCGTGAGCCAGTGCGGCGCGGACGCGCACCGGCTCGACCCGCTCGCCGATCTCCAGCTGTCGGTGGACGGCCAGCGGGCGGCGTACATCGCGATGCGCGCGCTCGCCGACGAACTCTGCGAGGGCCGCTGGGTGGCGATGGGCGGCGGCGGGTACGCCCTGGTCGAGGTGGTGCCCCGGGCGTGGACGCACCTGCTCGCGGTGGCCTCCGGTGAGCCGTTGGACCCGGGCGCCCGGGTCCCGAAGTCCTGGCAGAAGTTCGCCGCCGACCGTCGCCCCGGCACACCCGTGCCGGAGATGATGGGTGACGGCACCCCGCCGCCGCAGGAGACCTGGTCACCGGGCACCGACACCGACCCGGTCGACCGGGCCATCCTCGCGGCCCGCCTGGCGGTGTTCCCGCTGCACGGGCTGGACCCCCACGACCCTCGTGATTGAAGACTGAGCCATGGAGCGCAGCGCAGACGTCCTACTGGCCGACGGCACCGCCGTGCACCTGCGGCGGATCCGCCCCGAGGACGCTCCGGCCATCGTCGAGTTCCACTCCCGGATGAGCGACCGCACCCGGTACCTGCGGTACTTCTCGCCCTACCCGCGAATTCCGGAACGTGACCTGCAGCGGTTCGTCAACGTCGACCACCGCGACCGGGAGGCGTTCGTGACGGTCGCCGCCGACGGCCGGATCACCTCGGTCGGCCGGTACGAACGTCTCGGCCCGGACTCACCGGAGGCCGAGGTCGCGTTCGTGGTGGAGGACGCCCAGCAGGGCCGGGGGATCGGCTCGGTGCTGCTCGAGCACCTCGCCGACGCGGCCCGCGACCACGGCCTGACCCGCTTCGTCGCCGAGGTGCTCCCGGAGAACGGCGGCATGCTGCGGGTCTTCGGCGACTCCGGTTATCAGGTGCAGCGCCGGTACGCCGACGGCGTGGTCCATCTCAGTTTCCCGATCGCGCCCACCGAGAAGTCCCGTGAGGTGCAGGAGTCCCGCGAGCACCTGACCGAGTCCCGGTCGATCGCGCGGCTGATCGCCCCGCGCGGCATCGCGATCTACGGCGCCAGTGCGAGTGGGCACGGGATCGGCGCGGCGATACTCGGCAATCTGCGGGACGGCGGCTTCACCGGCGGGATCGTCCCGGTGCATCCCACGGCGGAACGGGTCGCCGGGCTCACCGCGTACCGGAAAGCGTCTGATGCCGGAACACCCATCGACCTGGCCGTGATCGCGGTCCCGGCCGGGCGGGTCGCGGAGGCACTGGCCGACGCGGCGGCCGCGGGCGCCGGCGGCGTGGTGATCGGTTCGGCCGGGTTCGCGGACGCCGGCCCGGAGGGTGCGCGACAGCAGCGGGCACTGATCGAAACCGCACACGCGGCCGGGTTGCGGGTGGTCGGCCCGAGCAGTTTCGGGATCGCCAACACCGACCCGGAGGTCCGGCTGAACGCCACCATGGCGCCCCGGCTGCCGGCCGCCGGGCGGGTCGGTTTCTTCGCGCAGAGCGGCGCGCTCGGTGTGGCGCTGCTGGCCGAGGCGGACCGCCGTGGCCTGGGCCTGTCCAGCTTCGTGTCGGCCGGCAACCGGGCCGACGTCTCCGGCAACGACCTGCTGCAGTACTGGCGCGACGACCCGGGCACCGACGTGGTGCTGCTCTATCTGGAGACGTTCGGCAATCCGCGCAAGTTCGCCCGGCTGGCCCGCCGGATGAGCCGGGTGAAACCGGTCGTCGCGGTGGCCTCGGCGACCCGCCCGCCGGGTCTCGCCGGTGACATGCCGGGCCCGGACGCGCACGCGGTGACCGCGCTGTTCGCCCGCTCCGGGGTGATCCGGGTGGACACCGTGCAGGAGCTGTTCGACGTCGGGATGCTGCTCGCCCACCAGCCGCTGCCGGCCGGTCGCCGGGTGGCAGTGGTCGGCAATTCGTCCGCGTTGGCGGCGCTGGCCGAGGTCGCCTGCCGGGCGGCCGGGCTGGTGATCGCCGAGGGCTATCCGCACGACCTGAGCCCGCTCGCCACCGCGCACGACCTGGCCGACGCGCTCGCCGACGCCGCTGTCGACGACCGGGTGGACGCGCTGGTGGTGGTGTTCGCCCCGGCCGTGCCCGGCCAGCAACTCACCGAGGAGGACGCGGACTTCGCGGTGGCGCTGGCCAGCGTCGCCCTGGCCGGCGAGAAGCCGACGGTGGCCACCCTGGTGTTCGGCCGGGTGCCGCCGCGCGTGCCGGCCTATCCGTCGGTCGAGGAGGCGGTCCGCGCGCTGGCCCGGGTGGTCAACTACGCGGACTGGCTGCGTCGTCCGCCGGGGGTCATGCCGGCGCTGGCCGGCGTGGACGCGGCCGCCGCGGAATCCGCGTCGACCCCGGGGGAGCTGCTGGCGGCCTACGGGATCCCGGTGGTCCCCTCGACCCTCGCCCGCTCCGCGGACGAAGCGGTCGCCGCGGCGGCCGAGCTGGGCTATCCGGTCGCGCTCAAGGCGGCAGGCGGTGGGTTGCGGCACCGGATCGACCTCGGCGCGGTGCGGCTGGCCCAGGCCGACGAGGATTCGGTACGCACGGCCTACCACGATCTGGCCGCCACCTTCGGCCCGGACGTGCTCGTGCAGACCATGGTCGCGCCGGGCGTGGCGTGCGTGATCGAGGTGGTCGAGGATCCGGCGTTCGGCCCGGTGGTCGGGTTCGGCCTGGGTGGCGTGGCCAGCGAGCTGCTGGGCGACCTGGCCTGGCGAGCCGCCCCGCTGACCGACCGGGCCGCCGAGGCGCTCGTCGACGAGCCCCGCGCGGCCCCGCTGCTGCACGGGTACCGCGGCTCCACCCCGGTCGACCGGGACGCGCTGATCGACCTGCTGCTGCGGGTGGGCCGGCTCGCCGACGAGCACCCACGGGTCCGGTCGCTGCTGCTCAACCCGGTACTGATGCGCCCGGACGGCTTCTCGGTGCTGCACGCCGCCGTCGAGTTCGGCGATCACGGCGTGCGCCCGGACACCGGCCCGCGACGCCTGCGCGCATGAGAAACGCCCCGGCTCGTGAAGAGCCGGGGCGTTGCGTCAAGAAGATCAGACCGCGTACGCCTCGAGGCGGGAAGCCCGCTCCGGGTCACGCAGCTTGAGCATCGTCACCTTCTCGATCTGGCGGATCCGCTCGCGGCTCAGGCCGAACTCGCGGCCCACCTCGTCGAGGGTGCGCTGGCGGCCGTCGTCCAGGCCGAAGCGCAGCCGGATCACCGCGGACTCCCGCTCGGTGAGCGTGCCGAGCACGATCTCCACCTCGCTGCGCAGCTCGCCCTGGCCGACACCCTCGCCGGGCTGGTTCGGGTCGACCGCGGCGACGAAGTCACCGAGGGCGCTCTCGCCGTCCTCGCCGACCGCCTGGTCCAGGCTGACCGGCTCCCGGTCGTACGAGATGAGCTCGATGACCTGGAACTCCGGCACCGCCATCGCCACCGCGATCTCCGCGATGCTGGGCTCCCGGCCGAGCTGGGTGGCCAGGTCCCGGCGGGCCCGGACCATCCGGTTGACCTGCTCGACCATGTGCACCGGGATGCGGATGGTGCGGGCCTGGTCGGCCATGGCGCGGGTGATGGCCTGGCGGATCCACCAGGTGGCGTACGTGGAGAACTTGACCGCGCGGATCAGGCCGAGGTTGCCCTCCTGGATCAGGTCGAGGAAGGCCATGCCGCGACCGGTGTACCGCTTCGCGATGCTCACCACGAGCCGCAGGTTCGCCTCGAGCAGGTGGTTCTTGGCGGCCTTGCCCTCGGCGGAGATGACCCGCAGCAGCGGCGCCAGCTCGTCGTCGGCGGCCGGGAGCTTCTCCTCGGCGTAGAGGCCGGCCTCGATCCGCTTGGAGAGGGTCACCTCTTCGACGGCGGTCAGCAGGCGGGTGCGACCGATCCCGTTCAGGTACGCCCGGACCAGGTCAGCGGAGACGCCACGTTCGTCCGTCGCGTCGAGGTCGGCCATCGGCTCGACTTCGTCGGTCATGATGTTCTCAGCCGTCGCTTTCGTCTCCAGGGCCACTTGGGTCCTCCCCCGTTTGTCGTGCCTTACCGCACTTCCGTGCCGGTGACGAGAAGCTTCGTCGCATCCGCGTTAAGCGGAGGTGAGGCCAGCGTCCAGGTGGCATGAATAAGGGAGAACCCTGACGTCGGCAAGCCGACAAGCCCGGGTGAAAGGGACGCTTCGCGGTTGTCGCGCCGAGATAATGTGCTGGGCCGAGGAGGAGATGACCGTGGTTTTCAAGCGAATGTTGCAGGCGTTCGGAGTGGGCGGGCCGTCCGTCGACACCGTGTTGACCAACCCGAACTGCCGGCCGGGCGGATTCCTGGAGGGTCAGGTGCACGTGCTCGGCGGCGACCACGCGGTCGACGTGGAGTACGTCGCGATCGGCCTGATGACCCGGGTCGAGGTGGAGAGCGGCGACAACGAGTACCAGACCAACCAGGAGTTCCACCGGCAGCGGCTGACCGGCTCGTTCCGGCTGGAGCCGGGCGCCCGGCACGACGTGCCGTTCCGGTTCGAGGTGCCGTGGCAGACCCCGATCACCGAGGTCTACGGCCAGCACCTGCACGGCATGACGATGGGCCTGGCCACCGAGCTGGAGGTGGCCCGCGCGGTGGACAAGTCCGACCTGGACGCCGTGCAGGTGCACCCGCTTCCGGCGCAGGAGCGGATCCTGGAGGCGCTGCTGCGGCTCGGGTTCCGCTTCCACAAGGCCGACGTGGAGCGCGGCCGGGTGTACGGCGTCGAGCAGGAGCTGCCGTTCTACCAGGAGATCGAGTTCTACCCGCCGGCCCAGTACGCCAGCGGCATCAACCAGCTCGAGCTGACCTTCCTGCCCACCCCGCACAAGCTGCAGGTGGTGCTGGAGCTGGACAAGCGCGGCGGCATGTTCACCGAGGGCCACGACGCGTTCGGCAGCTTCGACGTGGAGTACGCGACCGCCGACCAGGTGGACTGGACCGGCCAGCTGGACAACTGGCTGCGCCAGGCGGCATCCCGCCGGGGGCTCTTCTTTTGATCAAGTAACATTCCCCCTCATCTTTATTTACTAGGGGGAATGTATTGATGCGGAAGCTCTTCGCCGCTCTTGTCCTGCCGTTGATCGCCGGGGTGGTCGCCATCGCGCCGTCCCCGGCGAGCGCAGCCGAGCCCGACCCGGTGATCAACTCGGCGGTGTTCAACAACCCGGCCGGTTCGGTGACCCAGCAGTACGCGATCTATCAGCAGATCGCCCGGGTCATCGACCGGGTGCCGGCCGGTGAGACGCTGCGCCTGTCGTGGCTCGACTTCAGCACTCCCGGCGCTGCCGGGCAGGCCGACACGGCGGAGACGCCGAACCTGGTCGAACGGTTGACGGCGGCGCACCAGCGCGGCGTCAACGTGCAGATCATCCTGAACTACGGGTCGTACGACGACGCCGACGGCAACCGGATCTACCCCGGGCTCGCGCTCGAGGGCGAGCTGGGCACGAACACCGCCGCCTCGTCGTTCATCCTCTTCTGCCGGGACCAGACCGGTTGCATCGCCAAGCGGACGGTCTACTCCGTCAAGGCGTACAACCACAACAAGTTCCTGCTGGCGTCCCGGATCGTGCTGAACAACGGCACCTCGGTGAGCAACGTGACGTTCCAGTCGTCCGGCAACCTGACGACGTGGGACGCGAACACCGCGTTCAACAACTCGATCACCTGGAGCGAGGCGGCGTCGTACGCGAACTACGTGACGTACTTCAACGACCAGAAGAAGTTCGGGCCGTCGCTCACCGGTGACGACGACTACTACCAGACCGGCTCCACGAACGACACGTACAAGACGCACTTCTTCCCGCGTCACGAGACCGACGACAACCCGGGTCAGGCGACCACCGACACGATGATCTCCGTGTTGAACTCGGTGACGTGCTCGTACAAGGGCGCGACGGACGGGCTGACCCACCAGACCGACGTCCGCGTCGTGATCTGGGGCTTCTCCCGGACCGAGCTGGCCAAGAAGCTGGCCGCGCTGGCCAAGGCCGGCTGCTGGGTGGACGTCGTCTACGCCGCCGGTCCGGCGGCTGACCCGTACGCGTACACCAGCGAGAACGTGGTCAACGCGCTGAAGGCCGGCGGCACCAACGTCGGGCTGCACAGCTGTGGCGTGGCGTTCAGCGGCCGGACCCTGAAGCCGCACAGCAAGTACACGCTGATCGACGGTGCGTACGACGACGACCAGATCCCGCGGGTCTTCACCGGCAGCGCCAACTACACGTTCTCGTCGCTGCGCGGCGCGGACGAGACGATCGTGCGGGTACGCAGCGCGGCCGTCCACGCCCAGTACCTGTCGAACTTCTACAAGGTGCGGGACACCTGCAGCGGCAAGATCCCGCCGTCCTGATCAGAGTTCCAACAGGATCGTCCGCGGTCCGACGTTGACGCTCTCCACCAGCATGTGCGCCCGGAAGCGGCCGGTTTCGACGGTCGCTCCCCGGGCGCGAAGTGCTTCCACGTACGCGGTGATCAGCGGCTCGGCCACCTCGGCGGGCGCGGCCGCGTTCCAGGTCGGGCGGCGGCCCTTGCGCGCGTCGCCGTACAGGGTGAACTGACTGACCACCAGCAGCGGCGCGCCCTCGTCCGAGGCGGACCGGTCGCCGTCCAGGATGCGCAGCTCGTAGGTCTTTCGGGCGAGTTCGGCGGCCAGCGCCGGGGTGTCGTCGTGGGTGACCCCGACCAGCACCAGCAGGCCGTCGGTGATCGCGCCGATGATCGTCTCGTCGACCGTGACGCTCGCCCGGCTCACCGTCTGCACCAAAGCCCGCATGCCGCCCCACTCCCGCTCTCGCCCCGGTCGCCCCCTGCCGGTGGCGCCGGTGCTGAAGGGTAGACGAGCGCCTGGCCGGCCCAGCATCGAACTAGTCGCATACTCCCTCGCCGGAGGGTGGGGAGTGCCAGGCTTTCCCTGGCGGAGCACCGAGTTCCCGCTGCGGTTCCAGCGGTGGCCGGATGCCACCAAAGACGAGTACTCGCGCGATCCGCGCCGATGGACTCAGACGGGAAACCAGCTATGCCCCTCACCAGCACCACTACGGGGCGGAGCGCCGAGCAGGCCCGTTCTGTGCGCTCGCCCGCCGCCCCGGCGCGCTCCCCGGCCGGGCGAACGCCGGACAACGATGCCACCCGCAGGCAGGCCCGCTCGGTGGCCAAACAGCAGCAGGCGGCCGAGCGGATCGCGGCGGCCACCGCGGAGATCTCCGCGCAGAACGCTCAGGCCGCCGAGTCGTCCCGGCAGCTCACCGACTCGATGCAGCAGATCGCCGCGGGCGCCGAGGAGGCCTCCGGCGCGACCCAGCAGAGCCTGGGCGCGATGAACCAGATCGAGGAACGGGTCAACCGTCAGGAGTCGACCACCCGCCAGGTCTCCGACCTCAGCCAGGCACTTCAGGTCCTGCTGAACGACACGCGGACCGAGGTGGTCAGCCTGCTGACCAATGTCGAGAGTGCTTCCGCCCGGCAGACCGAGTCGGTGGCGACGATCACCGAGCTGGAGAAGCAGGCCGACGAGATCGGCGAGATCGTCAAGACGGTGGCGCACATCGCCGATCAGACCAACCTGCTGGCGCTGAACGCGGCGATCGAAGCGGCCCGGGCGCGGCAGCACGGCAAGGGGTTCGCCGTGGTCGCCGACGAGGTCCGCACCCTGGCCGAGACCAGCGAGCGCAGCGCGCGGCAGATCCGGGATCTGATCGACGAGGTTCGCAAGTCGGTCACCGACATCGCCGGCGCGGTGCAGAGCTCCGCGGAAGCCGCCCTGGGTGAGGCCGAGAAGGGCAAGACGATCACCGCGCAGCTCGAGACCATCCGGGCCGACATGGGCATCATCATGTCGGGAGCGGCCGAGATGGCCGTCACGGCGCAGCAGGCCAAGACCGCCGCCGGCAATGCCAAGCAGCGGTCCGAGGAGATCGCCGCGGCGGCCGAGCAGCAGTCGGCGGCGTGTGAGCAGTCGCTCCAGACGGTGAGTCAGCAGTCCCAGGCGCTACGCCAGAGCGAGCAGGCGGCCGAGGTGCTGGCCGAGGTGGCCGAGACCCTGCGCAGCAGCAGCGACATCGCGAAGAGCGCCGAGGAGGTGGCGTCGGCCGCCGAGGAACTCTCCGCAGCGGTCGAGGAGATCAACCGGGCAGCCGGCCAGATCGACATCGCGATCAAAGAGATCAACACCGGGGCGCGGACCGCGGCCGAGAAGGGCGAGCAGACCGCGACCGCGGTGAGCCAGATCGAGCAGGGCGCCATGCTCTCGGCCGACCGTGGCGGAGCTGCGGTGGAGCGTTCCGACGTCATCCTGGAATCGCTCGCCGGTAACAAGGCGGCGGTCTCCTCGATGATCGAAGCGATCGGCCTGTCCGCACAGGAGGGCATCGACAACGTCCGGAAGATCACCGAACTGGAGCAGATCTCCCGGCGGATCGACAAGATCGTGGACGCCATCGCGAACGTCTCGATCCAGACGAACATGCTCGCCGTGAACGGCTCGGTCGAGTCGGCCCGAGCCGGTGAGTTCGGCAAGGGCTTCGCGGTGGTCTCCACCGACATCCGCAACCTGGCCCGGGACTCGGCGGACAACGCTGACCGGATCAAGGATCTGGTCAAGTCGGTGCAGGACCGGATCGTCCAGGTTCGCAGCGCCCTGGAGGAGACCAGCCGGCGTTCGCTGGCCGAGGCGGAGTCGGCGAAGGCCACCACCGCCCGGCTGGAGGAGATCGAGCGTGAGATGCGGCTGGTCCGCAGTGGTAACGCCGAGGTCAAGGAGGGCGCTGAGGAGATCGCCAAGGTGCTCGGCGAGGTCAAGATCGGTCTGGAGCAGATCGCCTCGTCCGCCACCGAGGCGGAACACCTGGCCGGGCAGTGTTCGGCCGCCGCGCGTGAGCAGGCGCAGGGAGCCGAGGAACTGGCCACCGCGGTCGAGGAGATCGCGGCCCTTGCCGACGAGCTGCAGAACGCGGCTTGAGACCGGCGGGGAGGAATGACCCTGATGAGCGTCGACATCGACGAGGTGGTCCCGGACCTGACCGAGGAGACCGCCGACTACGTCACCTTCGACATGGCAGGGGAGCGGTACGCCTTTCCGATGCGCCGGGTCCAGGAGATCATCCGGATGCCCGTGGTGGTGAAGGTCCCGCTCGGCCCGCCGTCCCTGGAGGGACTGTCCAACCTGCGTGGCCGGGTACTGCCGGTAGTCAGTCTGCGGTCGTGTTGCGCGATGGAGCAGACCGGGCACGACGAGACCACCCGCGTGATCGTGGTGGCCGGTGGGGTACCGCTCGGCTTTGTGGTGGACCGGGTCTCCAGCGTGATCAGCATCGATCCGCAGGCGGTCGAGCCGGCCGAGTCCGTGCAGGCCACGGTCCGCTCGGACGTGATGGTCGGAGTGATCAAGTCGGACGGCGGGGCGATGACCACGGTGCTGGACGTGGACCAGCTGATCAGTAGCCAGTTCTCCCGTCTGACCGAGCGGCAGGGCACGGGCGGCCGGGACGCGGTCGTGGCCGGTCCGGCGGATCCGACGGGGGATCGGGACGACACCCTGGAGCTGGTCAGCTTCGCGGTCGAAGGTCAGGAGTACGCCCTGCCGATCGATCAGGTGCAGGAGATCGTCCAGGCCCCCGAATCGATCAGCCACGTCCCGAACGCGGGCAACCGGGTACTCGGCGTGATCGACCTGCGCGGCCGGCTGCTGCCGGTGATGAGCATGCGCCGGGTGTTCGGTCTCCCGGTCACCCCCTTGGAACCGCAGAACCGGATCGTCGTGGTCTCGCTGGAGGGCGGCGTGGTGGGCATGGTGATGGACACCGTGCGCGAGGTGCTGCGGGTGCCTCAGCACCTGGTCGCCCCGCTGCCCACCCTGATGGCCCGGGAAGGTCGCAAGACCGAGGTCGAATCGGTCTGCCGGCTGGAGGAGGGTCGGCGGCTGGTCTCGGTGCTCAGCGTGAGCCGGATGTTCGACTCCCCCGAGGTGCGCGACGAGATCGCCGAATGTCGGGAGGACGATCAGACGATGGCTGCCGAGCGTGGCGAGGTCGACGACGGCCGCGGGGACGAGGAACTGTTCGTCGTGTTCCGGCTGGACGACGAGGAGTACGCGGTCGACGTCGACGCGGTCCAGGAGATCATCCGGGTTCCGGAGGTGCTGATCCGGGTCCCGAAATCGTTCGCCTTCGTGGAGGGCCTGGTGAACCTGCGCGGCACCGTGCTGCCGGTGGTCGACCTGCGGACCCGGCTGGGCCTGAGCCGTGCCGAACGGGACGAACAGCAGCGGATCGTCGTGATGATCATCGGGGGTGCCCGGACCGGGTTCATCGTCGACGCGGTGGCCGAGGTGGCCAGGGTCGGGCGCGAGGTGCTGGAACCGGCACCGGAGCTGTCCGCGGAGCAGGCCAGAGTGGTCTCCCGGGTGGCCAACCTGCCCGATCAGAAGCGCATGCTCCTGCTCGTACAGGTGGATCAACTACTCGCGGCCGACCAGGCCGCGGCAGCGGCCGAGCTCTGCGAGGCGACGGCCGACGAGGCCCTCGCCGGCCGCTGACGGGATCTCCGATGCCCGTCATATCGGTTCTGGTGGTGGACGACTCGGCGCTGATGCGCCGGGCGCTCAAGGGCATGCTCACCGATGCCGGCGATTTCGAGGTGCACACCGCCCGCAACGGGGTGGACGCCCTGGAGCAGTTGGAGCGGATCCACCCCGATGTGGTCACCCTGGACGTGAACATGCCGGAGATGGACGGGCTCACCTGCCTGGCCCAGATCATGGAGCGGTCTCCCACCCCGGTGGTCATGGTCTCCTCGCTGACCGATCACAACACCCTGGCCACGCTGGAGGCGTTGGAGCTGGGCGCGGTGGACTACGTGCCCAAGCCGGGCGGCACCGTCTCGCTCAACATCGACGAGGTCGCCGCCGAACTGGTGCGCAAGGTCCGGATCGCGGCCCGGGCGAAGTTGAACCGGGTCAGCGGGCTGACCGCCCGGATCCGGGCGCAGAGCCAGCGGGCCGCCGACCCGGGTCCGGGTGCGACCGGCGTGAAGGCGCCGCCCCGCCGGGAGCCGAGCCGGGCCGGTCTGGTCGACCTGGTGCTGATCGGCTCGTCCACCGGTGGTCCGGCGGTGCTCTCCGACTTGCTTCCCCGGCTGCCCGCGACGCTTGGCGCACCGGTGCTGCTGGCACAGCACATCCCGGCCACGTTCACCGCGGCGCTGGCCCGTCGGCTGGACGACGTCTGCGCGCTGCGGGTGCACGAGGTGGACCGGATCATGACGGTTCGCCGCGGCAACATCTACATCGGACGGGGCGGGGCCGATGTGCTGGTGGCCAAGCGTACCGATGGATTGATCGTGAAATCGGTGCCGGCCGGTCCGGAGCACCGCTGGCATCCCAGCGTGGACCGGATGGTCGCCTCGGCCAGCCGGTACGTCGACCCGAGCCGGCTGGTGTGCGTGCTGCTGACCGGGATGGGCGACGACGGCGCGACCGAGATGGCCGCGGTGGCGGCGGCCGGCGGCCGGACCATCGCCGAGGCCGAGGAGACCGCCGTGGTCTGGGGCATGCCCGGTGAGCTGACCCGCCGGGGCGGGGCCACCGCGGTACTGCCCGCATACGAGATCGCCGACCGGCTGGCCGACTGGGTGCGCTGACTGCGCGGAAAGGGTGTTCGTCATGGGATTGGTAGGTAATCGGGCTCCCGCTCCGCTCGCGGAGGTGCGCCCGGCGAGTTCCTCATCCGTCGAACTGCTCCGGTGCCTGGACGACCAGGACCCGGAACGGCGCCGGGAGGCCGCGATGGACCTCGCCGGTGTGCCGGAGGTGGTGCCCGACCTGCTGGCCAGGCTCGGACGGGAGGCTGACCACCGGGTCCGGGTCGCGGTGCTGACCACCCTGGCCGCGCAGGACACCGAGCGCGTGGCCGCCGGCCTGGCGGTCCATCTGGCCAGCGACGAGGCCGACCTGCGGACCGCGGTGGCCGAGGCACTGTCCACCATGACCGGCTCGGTGCCGGCGTTGCTGCCCAGCCTGCTCGCGGCGCCGGACCGGGACGTACGGCTCATGACCGTGGTGGTGCTCGCCGGGCTGCCGCAGGCGGCCGCCCAGCCCTGGCTGGTCCAGATGATCTCCGAAGATCCCGATCCGAACGTGGTGGCCGCCGCGATCGGTGCGCTGCTGGAGGGTGCCACCGTGATGCACGCACCGGTCATCGAAGCCGCCGCGCGCCGCTTCCCCAACGACCCGTTCCTGAGCTTCGCGGCCCGGATGAGCCTGCCGCCGCTGGCCGGTACGGCGTGGTGGCGACCATGATCCGAGCCGCCGGGGGCCTGTCCGATGTCGATTTCGGGCGGTTCACCGATTACTTCTACCGGCACACCGGCATCCATTTCACTCCGGCCAAGCGGTACTTCGTCGACAAGCGGATCGACAACTGCGTCCGCAACTCCCGGTACGACACGTTCCCGCACTGGTTCGCCGCGCTCCGGACCAGCGGCAAGCCGGACATGCTGCAGGAACTGATCAACCAGCTCACCGTCAACGAGACCTATTTCCTGCGCGAGGACTATCAGTTCGACGCACTGCTCAGCGCGGTGCTGCCGCGGATCCTGGCGGCCCGGGGCGACCCGGCCCGGATGGCCGGACCCGTGAAGATCCTTTCCCTGCCCTGCTCGACGGGCGAGGAGCCGTACTCGATCGCGCTGCGCCTGCTCGAGGAGTGGGACCAGATCGACCGCGTGGACGTGGAGATCCACGGTGCCGACATCGACAGCGCCGTGCTGGCCAAGGCCGCACACGCCAGCTACGGCGTGCGTGCCCTGCACCGGGTGCCGACGGACTGGTTGACAAGGCACTTCGTCCCGGTCGGTGGCGGCTCCTACCAGGTCGACCAGAGCATCCGCGACGCGATCACCCTGCACCAGATGAACATCTGCGACACCGCGGCGATGCGCGCGTTCCGCGACTTCGACGTGATCTTCTGCCGCAACGTACTGATCTATTTCGACGAGCTGTCCAGCCGCCGGGCCGCCGAGAACCTGTACAGCGCCCTGCGTCCCGGCGGCTATCTCTTCCTCGGGCACTCCGAGTCGATGAGCCGGATCTCACCGATCTTCACTCCGACCCGCTTGCCGGAAGGCATCGTCTACCAACGACCGGCGGGAGCCACGTGATGACCTCAGAATCCGCGCATCCCCGGGTGCTCGTCGTCGACGACGCGGCTACCGTGCGCCTCTATCACGCCTCCCTGCTCAGTGACGCGGGCTTCGAGGTGACCGAGGCGGAGAACGGGCTGGAGGCGGTGGAGGCGGCGCTGGCCAACCGGTTCGACCTGTTCCTGATGGATGTGAACATGCCGAAGATGGACGGTTACACCTGTGTGGAGACGTTGCGCTCGGAGATCGTCGGCACGGCCGCCCCGGTGCTGATGATCAGCACCGAGGACCAACCCGGGGACGCCGATCGCGCGTACCAGGCGGGCGCCAATCTCTACCTGGTCAAACCGGTCGACGCGGAGCGACTGGTCCGGGTCGCCACGATGCTCACCGCCGGAAGGGGACAGGCGGCATGAACCCGCTGCTGGCCCAGTTCCTCGCCGAGGCGAACGATCTGCTCGTCGCGGTCGACGACGGCCTGCTCCAACTGGAGCGCAAACCCGGCGACCCGGAACTGGTGAACGAGGTGTTCCGGGCCGCGCACACCTTCAAAGGGTCGTCCGGGCTCTTCGACTTCCCGGAGCTGACCCGGCTCACCCACGCTGCCGAGGATCTGCTGGACGCGGTGCGCAGCGGCCGGCTGGCGCTGAACTCCGGCATGGCTGACGACCTGTTGGCCACGTTCGACCTGATCCGCGGCTGGCTGGCCCACGTCACCGTGCACGAACGTCTGCCGGCCACGGCCGGACGGGACGCCGCCGGATTGATCACCACGCTGCGGGCGCCGCTGGGCGGCGAGCCGACGGTGCACGAGGAGAAGACCGCACCGGTACGCCCGGTCGACCGGGCGCCCGAGTGGCTCGACGCGCTCGGTGCCGAATGGCTGCTCGATACCGCGAACTGGCTGGCCACCACGTCGGCCACCCTGCGATTCGTCTGCTACCGGCCGGACCAGGACTGCTTCTTCCGGGCCGAGGATCCGCTCCACCTGATCCGGCAGGTGCCCGCCCTGGACAAGCTCGCCGTGGTCCGCCCGGAGGTCTGGCCCTCGACGGAGGAGTACGACGAGTACGTCTGCTTGCTCACCTTCGTGCTCGCCACCCGGGCCGCGGTCGGCGAGCTCGAACACCTCTTCCGCTACGTCCCCGACCAGATCACCATCGTCGAGCTCGACGCCGCCACGATGCGCCGTCATCTGGACGGCGAGGACGAGGCGTCCGCCCCCGAGTTGCGCCAGGATCCCGAGGCTCTGCACGTCGATGCCGAACTGGCCGCCGACGCCCGGGCGGTGCTCACCGCCGCGCACCGCACGCTGACCGTCGGCGAGCCGGTCGGCACCCAGCTGGCCGCCCTGATCGGATCGGTCACCGCGGCGGCCCGGGCCCTCGGCGTGCCGCTGGACCTGACCGATGCCGACTGCGAGGTGGTGAACGCCGCGGTGGAGGGCGTGCTCGGCCGCGCCCCGGTGGAGCCGGCTGTCGAGCCACCAGGGCTTCAGCATCCGGTGACGGTGGCGCTGGCGGTCCCGCCCGCCGCCGAACCGGAACCCGGCGATCAGGCCGGGCGTGCCGACGATCCGGGTGGCCAGGTCGGCACCCGGGTACTCAAGGTCGACCAGGAGAAGGTCGACCGCCTGATGGAGCTGGTCGGCGAGCTGAACGTGGCCAAGAACGGACTGACCTTCCTGGCCGACGCCGCGGAGGAGGAGTTCGGCAGCCGCGTGTTCAGCCGCCGGATCAAGGATCAGTACGCCGGTCTGCACCGGATCGCCGAGGAACTCCAGACGGCCGTGATGGATATCCGGATGCTACCGCTGTCGGTCGCCTTCAGCCGGTTCCCCCGGCTCGTCCGGGATCTGAGCCGGCGACTCGGCAAGACCATCGAGCTGGTCACCGAGGGCGCCGAGACCATGGCCGACAAGGACGTCATCGAAGCGCTCGGTGACCCCCTGGTGCACCTGGTGCGCAACAGCCTGGACCACGGTATCGAGACGCCCGCGGAGCGGATCACCGCCGGCAAGCCGGCAACCGCCCGGCTCACCCTGTCCGCGGTCGCCGACGGTGACGCGGTGCTGGTGGAGGTCTCCGACGACGGTCGCGGCGTGGACCCGGCGCGAGTCCGGCGGAAGGCGTACGAAAAAGGCTTGATCTCCGAGGAGGAACTGGAGTCGCTGAGCGACCGTGAAGCGGTCAACCTGGTGTTCCGGCCGGGATTCTCGACCGCGGACCAGATCTCCGAACTCTCCGGACGGGGCGTCGGGATGGACGCGGTCCGGGCCAGTGTGGAGAAGCTCGGCGGCACCGTCGTCATGAACTCGGTGTTCGGCGCGGGCACCACCACCCGGCTGCGGTTACCGCTCTCCATGGCGGTCACCCAGGTGATGGTGGTCAGCGTGGCCGGGCAGCGGTTCGGCATCCCGGTCGACCTGGTGGTCGAGACGGTCCGGGTGCCGGCCGCCGAGATGGGCCGGGTGCTGCACCAGGACGTGCTGGTGATGCGCGACGAAGTGGTCCCGGTGATCGACCTGGCCGAGACCCTGGAGTTGCCGTGCTCGCCGGACCCGGACCGGGATCGCGCGGTACTCGTGGTGGCGGTGAACGGGCAGCGGATCGGGCTGTCCGTCGAACAGTTCCACCGCGAGGTCGACGTGATCCTGAAACCGTTGGAGGGTCTGCTCGCCTACGCCGACGAGTTCTCCGGCACGGCGTTGCTCGGCGACGGACTGGTGTTGCTGGTGTTGAACATGAGGGAGGTGCTCGGCCTTGCCACTCGAGTTGCATGACGAGAACGCCACCCTGGTCGGTGTGGTGGCCGTCGACGAGGTCGAGCAGTTGGTCGGCTGGCTGCGATCCTGCAGCCGGCCACGGGTCAGCCTGCGCAAGTGCAGCCATCTGCACACCGGCGCACTCCAGGCCCTGATGCTCTTCCAACCGAAGATTTCCGCAGTGCCGAGGGATCCCTTCCTGGCAGCCCAGGTGCTGCCGCTGCTCACCGGGGCCGGCGAGGACACGAGTCGACAGGGGAACGCAGAGAGATGACCACCGTGATGCTCGTCGACGACTCCGCGACCATGCTGATGAGCCTGAAATCGATCCTCACCAAGGCCGGGTACGCGGTGGAGACCGCGGCCCACGGCAAGGAGGCACTGGACAAACTAGGCAAGGGGATCAAACCGAACCTCATCATCAGTGACGTGAACATGCCACAGATGGACGGGATCACCTTCGCCCGTGAGGCGCGCAAGGTGCCGGGCATGCGGTTCGTCCCGATCCTGATGTTGACCACCGAGTCGGAGCAGACCAAGCGGGCCGAGGCGAAGAGCGCCGGAGCCACCGGCTGGCTGGTCAAGCCGGTCGGGCCGGACCAGCTGCTCGGCGTGATCAAACAGGTGCTTCCCGGCGCCTGACCGGTCCGGTCCACCCAACGGAGGTTTCGCATGGCCAGCCTTCTTCACAGGCTTTCCCACCATCCCGTCGAACCGGCGGAGGAGACGATGCGCGCAGACGTGGTGGCCGCGGCACTGGAGCCCGTGCCGCCTTACTGCGACGTGATCGACGGCCATGTGCGGGACGTCATCGAGCAGACCGGTGACGCCGCGTACGCGATCATCGAGCAGATGCTGAAGGTGGACCGGCTCGCGGAGGTGATGTCCGGCGACGTATCCGAACTGGCCGGCACGCTCACCCGCACCGAGAACGAATGGAACGAGGTGCGGGCCTCCAACGATCAGGTGATCGGGCGCCTGATCTCCTACTTCCTGCACCGGGACCAGCAGATCCGGGCTCTGGTGGACGAGATGCGTGATCTGAACCAGCACGTCTCCCAGATCGAGGAGGTCAGCCGCGCGACGAACATCCTGGCGCTGAACGCGTTGATCGAGGCGGTCCGGGCCGGTGACGCCGGTTCGGGTTTCTCGGTCGTCGCCGACGAGGTCCGGAAACTGGCCCGCCGGTCCGCGGAGGCGGCGCAGGGGATCGGCAGCAGCATCCGTGACCTGACTTCCAAGCTGGACGGGGTGCTCTCCGACGCCACCCACTTCGACCAGGGCGAGGATTTCCCGCCGCCGACCGAGGACACCGAGATGACCCGCCGGTTGGACGGCATCGCGGTGGCTCAGCGGGCGACATCACAGATGGTCAGCGGCATCCTGCGTAACAACATCGACGCGGCACAGCAGGTGCGGCAGAGCTCGGACGCGCTGGTCGCGGAGACCACCGGAGCGGTCGGTCATGTGCAGTTCCAGGACATCAGCCGTCAGATGTTGGAACATGTGGCGGATGCCGTCGGTGACGTTCGCCGGGAGGCCGAGGACGTCGTGCACTACGCCCGCGGGGAGATGACCGCCGAGGAGGTCAGGGAACGGACCATCAAGGTCGAGGACCTGCGGGCCAAGCACGTGATGTCGCGCCAGCGGTCCACCCATGCCGGGCAGACCGGCCTGGATACTCACACCGGGACCGAACCGCTGATCGAGCTGTTCTGAGCAGGAAGAGGCACCGCGATGCCTGGCATGGAGGATTACGGCCACGAGCTGCCGACCGAGCAGGACGCCGTGAAGTCCTTCGCGGACCTGGTCGGCCCGGAGATGGCCGACGGGCTGTGGAACCTTGCGGTGCAGTCGCTCGGCCTGCAGCGACCGGTCACCAGCCCGGCCGATCTGCGACGGGTGGCCGAGCACGTGATGGAGGTGGGCGAGCTGAGCCGGGTGGCCGCGCGCTCGCTGAAGGTCCGGCTGATCACGTACGAGGCCCTGGCCCGGACGAGCCCGTCGTGAGAATGCCGGACTACCCGCAGCTGTACGAGCGTGACCGGCTCCGCGAGGTGGCCCGGCTCGGCCTGGACCGGGGCGAGCAGCGGGCGTACCTGACCGGGGTGGTGGAGCGGGTCTCGACCCGGCTCGGCACCCCGTTCGCGATGGTGGACGCCCTGCTCGACGACGCCCAGGTGTTCCTGGCCGGTTGCGGCCCGGTCCCGGACTGGATCGCCGAGGCGGACGGCACCCCGATCGAGTGGGCGTTCTGCACCCCGTTCCTGACCGAGCAGGCCGCCCGCGCCGTCGCCGACTTCACCATCCACCCGGAGCACCGGGACAACCCGCTGGTCACGCTGGAGGGCATGCGGTCATACATCGGCGCCCCGCTGGTCTCCTCCGGCGGCCACGTGGTCGGCGCCCTCTGCGCCCTGGACCTGCGCCGCCGCCAGTTCACCGACCTCGACCTCGAATACCTGACCCGGATGGCCCACGAAACCGTCCGCCGCATCGAAGAACACGCCGACCCGGCCCCCTGATCTCCGATGACGTGCCGGCGTGCCGGTCTCAAGAGCCGTCGGCCCAGAAACGGTTCAGGCGGTTGACGGCCTCGTCCTTCGTCATCGCGGCCAGCTCTGCCTCGGTGAGGCCGACGCGGTGGAGGAGCAGGTGGACGAGTTCGAGGGGGAGTGACTCCTCCGGGGTTTCCGGGATGCCGCGATCCGGTTTGACGCCGTCCTGAACGCAGTCCCAGAACTCGGCGGCCTTGACGTCGAGCTGGTCGCGCAGGATATGGGCCCAGATCCGCGGCCCGTAGGCGGTCCGATCGGCGGGGTGGGAGATCCTGGTGCGCAGGATGCGGCCGTCCCGGAGGCGTAGTTCGTAAGTGATGTGGTGGGTTCCGGTTCGTCCGCGGGCATCGCGGACGTTCTCCCAGCCCTCGACGGTGCAGAACTTCTCGTGCAACTCGCGGGTCGGCTGAGGCCAGGTCATCGCCCGGCTCCGACCAGCCAGTCCCGCAGTTGAGCGTCGTCACTGAGGCAGATCAGCTGGACCAGCCCCCAATTCGCGGCATGGTTGGGCGCGTCGAGCAGGTGGTCCTGCCAATCCTCGGCGTACTCGCGGAGGGCGGCGACCGTTTCGTCGAGAGCCTCGTCGACAGTCGCGCCGTCGGCGGCCACGGGCAGACCGGGAATGAAGACCGACCACCCGCCACCCTCGGCCACGATCTCGGCTTTCGCGGGTGTCACGGCCGCGAGGAAGTACCGCAGGCGCTCCTGATCGACGAAGGCCGTCGTCCGGGAGTCCCGCCGCACCGTCGCCACGCGGCCACGCTCGGCCGCATCCAGCAGAGCCTTCAGGTGAGTCCGGGCTTCTGTGTAGCTTTCGTAGTGAACCGCCGACATCACTCCACCCCCTCCATCGCAAGCGTGCCGCGCCGCGACAAGTACGTCAAGTACGTCAGGTACTTGACGTACGCCCTCTTCGTGGCTCCCTTCGTGGTGGAAGATGGCGGCATGACGTTCTCCCTGCCCATTCCCGCCGAGGCCAACGCGCTGCTGGACCGGAGCTCGCTGGCGGTCCTGCTCGGGCTGGTCCTGGACCAGCAGATCACCATGGAGAAGGCGTTCACCTCGCCGCTCGTGCTGGTGCAGCGGCTGGGTCACGAGCCGACCGCGACCGAGCTGGCCGACTTCGACCCGGCCGCCCTGCTCGAGTTCTTCGCCACCCCGCCGGCCCTGCACCGGTTCCCGAAGGCGATGGCCACCCGGGTCCAGGAGGTCTGCCGGGTGATCGCCGACCGGTACGACGGTGACGTCGCCGCGCTCTGGCGGGACGTGCCGACCGGCGCCGAGCTGTACCAGCGGATCGTCGCGCTGCCCGGTTTCGGCCAGCAGAAGGCGCAGATCTTCGTGGCGCTGCTCGGCAAGCAGTGTGGTGTCCAGCCGACCGGCTGGCGCGAGGCCGCCGGCGGGTACGGCGGCGAGGGCGCGTACCGATCGGTTGCCGACATCGTCGACGACGCCTCGCTGACCAAGGTGCGTGAGTACAAGAAGGCCGCGAAAGCCGAGGCGAAAGCCACCAAGTCCTAGTCCGGGTGGGCACTTCGGCCCGGCCGGTGCGAGGATGGCGGAGTCGAACGGGAGTGCCCTGTGAAGAAGCCGCCCTCGGTGGTCATCACCGACGCCGCGCGCAGCCCCAGCGATCAACTCCGTAGCCGGGAGTTCCGCTACGTGACGATGATGAGCGCCCGGGTCGGCTGCCTGATCCTCGGTGGCGTGCTGGCCAGCCTGAGACCGCCATGGCTGCCGCTCTGGCTGACGCTCTGCGCGGCCGGCATGGTCTTCCTGCCCTGGGCCGCGGTGCTGATCGCCAACGACCGGGCGCCGAAGACCAAGGCCGAGCGGGCCGCCGACGCGGCCGCCCGGGAGCACCAGCGGCAGGAGACGCTCGCCGGACTGTCCGCCACGCCCGAGCCCGTCGCGCCGATCGTCATCGACGCCGAGGTGGTCGAGCCGACCGGCGCCGAGCGGCACCGGCCGGCCTGAGCCGCACCGCCCCGTCTCACGAAGGGCGCGGGCGGGCGCCGATCCACTGGACGGCTGCGGCGCCGAGCACCGCACCGGACCGGAGCGCGGCCACCGGGTCCGCGCCGGACAACCACGCGGTGAGCAGGCCCGCGGCGAAGGCGTCACCGGCGCCGGTCGGATCCTTCACCGGTACGTCCAGCGCCGGCGCCGCACCGGCCGAGCCGTCCCGCCCGGCCCACACCGCGCCACCGGCGCCCTGCTTCACCACCGCGTACCGGACCTGCGCGGTCAGCCGCCCGGCCTGCTCGGCGGCGGTGCCCGGCCCGGCCAGCACGTCGGCCTCGTCGGCGTTGCAGAGCAGCACGTCGCTCTCCCGTACCCAAGCCAGGAACTCCCCGGCCCCGGCGTCGCGCAACGGGGCAGCGGACGCCGCGTCGACGCTCACCGTGAGTCCGTGCCGCCGGGCGGCTGCCAGGGCCGCCAGGCCCGCCGGCCGGGACCCGGCGTGCAGCAGCGGGTACCCGGAGAGGTGCAGGTGGCTGCCGGGCGCCGCGGCCGCGATCACCGCGGTCACGTGCTCCGGGTCGAGCAGCAGGCAGGCGCCCCGATCGGTGATCATGGTGCGTTCGGCGGCGCCGGTGAGCACCACCACGCTGCCGGTGACCGCGCCCGGGCGCACCTGGATCGCGTCACCCACCCCGGCCGCGACCAGCTCGGCCACCCGGTCCCGCCCGGCCTGGTCGTCGCCGACCGCGGCCACCAGGACGGTCGCCTGCCCGGCGTGCGCCAGCCAGGCGGCCGTGTTGGCCGCCTGGCCCCCGCCGCTCACCCGGATGGCGGCGGCGGTGTCGGTGCCCGGCCGGATCGGCCCGTCGTACTCGACCAGCACGTCGGTGACCAGGTCACCGACGACGATCACGGCGCCCATCGATCAGGCCGGCACGGCGAAGCCCACCGGCACGGCCGTCCCGGCGTTCTCGGCCGCCGCGATCCGGGCCGCCAGGGCGGCGTTGCGCAGGATGATCCGGACGTTCACCGCGAGGCTCTGCCCCTCGGTGCTGGAGTGGAAGTGTGCCAGCAGGAACGGGGTGACCGCCTTGCCGGTGACGCCCTCCTCGGCGAGCTTGGCCAGCCCGGAGGCCAGCGTCCGGTCGTGCAGCGCCGGGTCCAGCTGCTCGTCGGCCGGCAGCGGGTTGGCCAGCACCAGGGCGCCGTCGCTGACCTCCTGGTCCCGGCGGGCCCGGATGAAGTCGGCGACCTGCTCCGGCGAGTCGAGCTGCCAGTCCACGTCGAAACCGCCGTCGGTGATGAAGAACCCGGGGAAGCGGCGGGTGGCGTACCCGGCCACCGAGACGCCGAGGGTCTCCAGGCGCTCCAGGGTGGCGCCCACGTCGAGGATCGACTTGACGCCGGCGCAGACCACCACGATCGGGGTCCGGGCCAGCGCGGTCAGGTCGGCGGACTCGTCGAAGGTGAGGTTCGCCTCCCGGTGCACCCCGCCCAGGCCGCCGGTGGCGAACACGCCGATCCCGGCCGCCGCGGCGATCGCGCTGGTGGCGGCGACCGTGGTGGCGCCGTCGGCGCGCCGGGCCGCGGCGATCGCCAGGTCCCGGACCGAGAGCTTGGCGACGTCACCGGCGAGCGCCAGGTGCTCGATCTGGGCGTCGTCCAGCCCGACGACGATCTTTCCGCCGATCATGCCGATGGTGGCCGGTACGGCGCCGTTGTCCCGGACGGTCTGCTCGATCTCCCGGGCGACCCGCAGATTGTCCGGGTGCGGCAGGCCGTGCGAGATGATCGTGCTTTCCAGGGCCACGACGGGCCGGCCGTCCCGGCGCGCACGGGTCACGTGGTCGCCGTAGCTAAGTGCGAAGTCAGTCACGGTGGTTACGGTACGACGCTGGGCTGCTGCGTTGCCGTTGGACCGACCAGGCGTGAGGTGTCAGACTTGTCGGCTGGAGCTTTCCTCCATGTCTTTAGCGATCTCCTGAAGGGCAGATACCCGTGAGCACCCAGATCCTCGAGCGTCCGGAAACCAAGGAAGCCGACACCGGTCCGGAGATGTTCCATTACGTGCGCAAGGAGAAAATCGCGGAGAGTGCCGTGATGGGCACCCACGTGGTCGCGCTCTGCGGCGAGACCTTCCCGGTCACCAAGGTGCCGAAGAAGGGCTCCCCGGTCTGCCCGCAGTGCAAGGAGATCTACGAAGCCATGAAGGCCTGATCCGGGCGTGGCGAGCGGATACCTCCTGCTCGTCGCGGATCTGATCGGGGTGGCGGTGTTCGCCGCCTCCGGCGCCTCGGCCGGCGTAGCGAAGCGCCTCGACCTGTTCGGGGTGGCGTTCGTCGGCTTCGCGGCGGCCCTGGGTGGTGGCATCCTGCGTGACCTGACGATCGGTGCCGTCCCGCCGCTCGCGTTCGCCGACTGGCGGTATGCGACGACCGCGGTGCTCGCCTCGGTCGCGGTCTTCTGGCTGCACCCGCGACTGAACCGGGTGCGGCGTGCGGTGCTGCTCCTGGACGCCGCCGGACTGGGCCTGTTCACCGCGACCGGAACCCTGAAGGCCCTGCACGCCGGTGTCCCGGCGGTCGGCGCGTGCCTGCTCGGCATGCTCACCGCGATCGGCGGCGGCCTGACCCGCGACCTGCTCACCGGGGAGATCCCGGTGGTGCTGCAACGTGACTTCTACGCGATCGTCGCCCTGGGCGGGGCGATTCTCATCACCGTGCTGGATCGCCTCGGCGTCACCGGCCTGGTTCCGCTGGTCACCGCCGCGGGCCTGATGACCGGGGTGCGCCTGCTCGCTCTTTATCGGCGGTGGTCGGCCCCCGTGGCGGTGCCGTAGCCACGATTCGCCTGGCTCCACGGCTATGCTGGGAACTCGCCTCCGCGACCTCGCCGCGGGGGTTTTTCCATGGATGAAGGGATCATCGGAGCTTGAGCCCGACTCTGCCGAACCTGGAGATCTTCCCGCCCCTGCGGGCATGGCAGCGCAAGGCGATGGTGGAGTACCTGCGCCGCCGTTCCGACGACTTCATGGCCGTGGCCACCCCCGGCGCCGGCAAGACCACGTTCGCCCTGCGCCTGGCCGCGGAGATGCTCGTCGACGGCACGATCGACGCGGTCACCGTGGTCTGCCCGACCGAGCACCTGAAGACCCAGTGGTCGCAGGCCGCGGCCCGGATCGGCATCCAGCTCGACCCGCGGTTCAAGAACTCGGAGGTCCACTCGTCGCGGGACTTCCACGGCGCGGTGGTCACATACGCGCAGGTCGGCATGGCGCCCGCGGTGCACAAGCGGCGCACCATCACCCGCCGCACCATGGTCATCCTGGACGAGATCCACCACGCCGGTGACGCGCGGACCTGGGGCGACGGGGTCAAGGACGCGTTCGAGCCGGCGGTCCGCCGGCTGCTGCTCACCGGGACGCCGTTCCGCTCCGACGAGAACCCGATCCCGTTCGTGCAGTACGAGCGGGGCCAGGACGGCCTGCAGCGCTCCAAGGCCGACTCGGTCTACGGCTACGCCGAGGCGCTGCGCGACCGGGTGGTCCGGCCGGTGATGTTCATGGCGTACTCCGGCGAGACCCGGTGGCGCACCAACGCCGGTGACGAACTGGCCGCCCGGCTGGGCGAGCCGATGACCAAGGACTTGATCGCGCAGGCCTGGCGTACCGCCCTGGACCATCGCGGCGAGTGGATGCCGCAGGTGATGCGGGCCGCGCACGCCCGGCTGATGCACGTCCGCAAGAACGGCATGCCGGACGCCGGTGGCCTGGTCATCGCGAGTGACCAGACCGCGGCCCGGGCGTACGCGAAGCTCCTGCACGACCTGACCGGCGAGTCACCGACCGTGGTCCTCTCCGACGACGACGGCGCGTCCGGCCGGATCGCCACGTTCGCGAACTCCGACCAGCAGTGGATGGTCGCGGTCCGGATGGTGTCCGAGGGCGTCGACATCCCGCGCCTGGGCGTCGGGGTCTACGCCACCAGCGCCTCGACGCCGCTCTACTTCGCCCAGGCGATCGGCCGGTTCGTCCGGTCCCGCCGCGACGGCGAGACCGCCACGGTGTTCCTGCCCAGCGTGCCGCACCTGCTCGGGCTGGCCTCCGAGATGGAGGAGCAGCGCAACCACGTCCTGGGCGCGCCGAAGGAGAAGGACGGCCTCGAGGACACGCTGCTGGAGCGCGCGCAGAAGTCCGAGGACGCCCTCGGTGACCTGGAGAAACAGTTCGAGGCGCTCTCCGCCACCGCCGAGCTCGACCAGGTCATCTACGACGGCGCCTCGTTCGGCACCGGCGCGCAGACCGGCACCCAGGAGGAGGCCGACTACCTGGGCCTGCCCGGGCTGCTCACCCCGGACGAGGTGTCGATGCTGCTCAACAAGCGGCAGTCCGAGCAGCTGGCCACCCAGAAGCGCCAGGAGCAGGAGCAGGCCAAGGCCACCCCGGTTGCCGTGGTCCGCGAGGCGGTGGTGCAGATGAGCGCCGGCGAACGCCGCGCGACATTGCGCCGTCAGCTGAACACCCTGGTCGCGGCGCACCACCACCGCACCAATCTGCCGCACGGCAAGATCCACGCCGAGCTGCGCCGGCTGTGCGGCGGTCCGCCGAGCGCCCAGGCCACCATCGAACAGCTCGAAGAGCGAATCGCCACCATCCAAACCCTTTAACCCCATTTTGTACGAATAGCGAGTCCCGTCCGCAGGCTACGAGCCACGTCCCGCCCGTGGGGCCCGCGAGGCCGCGGCCACCCGGGCCGTTCCGCGCGTCGCGGTCCCGCGCCGCTCACCACGCGGGACCGCGGCCACCCCGGACCGCAGCGCGCCTCCCGGTCATCGGCTGGCTCTCGGGGGTGCCTCCGCGCCGCGGAGGCACCCCCGAGGACCAGCCCGGTCCCTTTTCCTCGCATGGCACCGCCGACAGCCGATCAGTCGCCCGGAGGTGATGCTGGTGCGGGAGACCACACAGCACGCGGTACGCCTGCTGGAGCGGGCACAGACCGGCGACGCGGTCGCCGCCCTGGCCGAGGCCGAGGCGGTGCTCCGGTCCGTCACCGGCGACCCCGCCGACGGCCCGGCCTGTATGCACTTCGTCCGGGTGGTGGCACACATCGCCCAGGGCGAGCCGCTCGCCGCCATCGCCGCCGCCGAGCCGATGCTGCAGGCCGCGCGCCGCGAGGGCAGCGCCGGCTGGCAGGCCTGCGCCCTGGCCAGCCGGGCCTGGCAGCGCCTGCGGCTGGGCGAGACGGACACCGCCGAGCACGACGTCGACGGCGTACTGCGCGACCTGGTCGCCGCCGGGATCCTGGCGGCCGGCGAGCCGGACCCGGTCGCCGCGGTCAACTCCCGGGTCGCCATCGCCATCGGCTGGTACGAGCTCCGCCTCTACGAGCTGGTCGTGCCGCAGTTCCGCAGCGCGTACGAGATGAGCCTCGCGGACGGCGAGCAGAACGGCAACCGCGCCATGTGGCTGCTGAACCTCGCCGAGACGCACCTGCGCTGGGCCCTCGAGCTCTACCAGATCAACCGGGTCACCGAGGCGGAGAGCCACACCGCCGAGGCCGAGCGCTACGCCACCCAGGCGGCCCGGGAGGTCTCCGGCGACGACGCGGGCAGCTGGCGGGACAACGCGCTGCTCTACGCGGCCTGTGCCCGCGCGGACCGGCACGACCCGGCCGGCGCCGCCGTGGACATCGCGTTCTACGCGGCCCGGCTCGCGGAGCGGGGCGCCGCCCCGGACGCGCTGGCCACCAGCCGGATCTTCCACGGGGTGGCGCTGCTGCGCTCCGGCCGGCCGGACGAGGCCGTCGAGGTGATGACGCGGGCGGTCGCCGATCTGCGTCCGGACGCCGACTGGCTCGTGGTCGCCGGTACACACCGCACGCAGGCCGTCCTGCTGGCCCACCTGGGCTCCAGCGACGCCCGGACCACCCTCGCCTACGGGGACGGCCTGGCCACCGCTCTGTGGCGCCAGCGGCTGAACACCCTGCACGCCGCCCGCGCCCTCTACGACCTGGAGCTGCTGCGCGTGCAGCACGACCAGGTGGCGCGGGCCGCCGAGCTGGACCCGCTGACCGGCATCGCCAACCGGCGCGCCCTCGACCGGGCCGTGGAGCTGGCCGGGAACACCTCCGGCGCGGACCGGCAGCGGTACGCCGTCCTGGTGATCGACACCGACAAGTTCAAGATGATCAACGACAGTCAGGGGCACGCCGCGGGTGACGTGGCGCTGCGCGCGATCGCGGCGGCGCTGGCCGCGCAGGGCGGCGCCCAGGACCTGGTGGCCCGGCTGGGCGGTGACGAGTTCGCCGCTCTGTTGCCCGGCGCGGACGAGGACGCCGCGGCCGTGGTGGCGTCCCGGATGGTGCTCGCGGTCCGCGCCATCCCGGACTGCATCGCCACGGTCAGCATCGGTGTCGCGGTCGGTGTGGCCGCGGACCTGTCCGACGCGGTGCTGCGGGCCGACGCGGCGATGTACCGGGTCAAGCGGCGCGGCGGCGACGGCGTGGAGTGGGACGACCCGGGTGTCACGGCGCTGGCCGCCTGAATTCACCCTGCAGTACCCCCTGGTCACCCAAAAGGGGCGCCTCGTGGGAGGCGCCCCTTTCAGTCGTCTTCAGTTGTGGGGGACCGCTGCTAGCTGTTAGTTGCTGGAGTTCGACATCAGGTTGGCGCCGCGCCAGGTGAATTCCGGATCGGCGGAGAACTGCACCGCGATCTTCACCAGGTCCTCGGCGTAACGGTTGGCATGGTGGCCACAGAACACCAGCTCGCCACCGCCTGCCAGAGTCAAACGGAGCTTCCCGGCTGCATTGCAGCGGTCGCACCGTTCATCGGCTGCTAGGCCGGCCAGGCTTCCCGCCGGCGGCGTGAGGGTCGGGGTCATCGCCTTCCTCCTCTGTTCGTCACCGATGAACATGTTCCTCGGCTACTGCTCACACATCGTGCAACACCCTGCACCGTTGCAGCCTTCCCAACGTGCCCCGGGGGGACCGAGGTCACACCGGTTCCGACTAGTGTGCCGTGATTCCAGGGTGCCACGTCAACGATCACTTCTGCACAACGGTCTGATCACCACCCGTTGATGTACGGGTGGTGACCAAACGGACACGTAATGTTGACTGAACGACCTAGTCCAGGTAGTCGCGCAGAACCTGCGACCGTGACGGGTGGCGCAGCTTCGACATCGTCTTGGACTCGATCTGGCGGATCCGCTCGCGGGTCACGCCGTACACCTGGCCGATCTCGTCCAGGGTGCGCGGCTGCCCGTCGGTCAGGCCGAACCGCAGCCGGACCACGCCCGCCTCCCGCTCGGAGAGCGTCTGCAGCACCTGCTGGAGCTGGTCCTGCAGCAGCGAGAAGGAGACCGCGTCGACCGCGACGACCGCCTCGGAGTCCTCGATGAAGTCACCGAGCTGGCTGTCGCCCTCGTCGCCGATCGTCTGGTCCAGCGAGATGGGCTCACGCGCGTACTGCTGGATCTCCAGCACCTTCTCCGGCGTGATGTCCATTTCCTTGGCCAGCTCCTCCGGGGTGGGCTCACGGCCCAGGTCCTGGAGCAGCTCGCGCTGGATGCGGCCGAGCTTGTTGATGACCTCGACCATGTGCACCGGGATGCGGATGGTGCGGGCCTGGTCGGCCATGGCGCGGGTGATGGCCTGGCGGATCCACCAGGTGGCGTACGTGGAGAACTT